>JAKAGF010000221.1 GCA_021825805.1 Nitrospirota bacterium | reverse complement strand
TCGATGGCATTGAGCACCTTCTTCTCGTCGATATGCTTGGGAAGGGGGAGCTGCACGAGGATCCCGTGCACCTTCGGGTCCTTGTTGTACTTGTCGACGAGCTTGAGGAGATCGGCCTCGGATACGTCTTCAGGCTGATCGTCCTGGATTGAATTGAAACCCAGCTCATGGGCGGTCTTCTGCTTTCCGGTGACATAACTGATCGATGCCGGATTCTTCCCGACGAGTATGGTGACCAGACCGGGGACCACCCCGTGCTTTTCCTTCATCTCAGTTACTTCTTTCTTGAGTTCCTCCCGTATCTGGGTAGCCACTTCAGTACCGCTTATGATTTTTGCAGCCATCTTCTTCCTCCTTTTTATATTTGATGATACATGGTGAGGGCTTCGGGATGACCGGCTTCAGAGTCTGTTCCCTGGCCCCTGATAGTTAATCCCGTTGTTTTATGAGTTCCAGCAGTTCCTGCCGCGTTGATTCCTTGGACCTGAACAGGCCCCTGACCGCAGACGTCACTGTGCGGGCGCCCGGCTTCTTGATCCCCCGCATCGAGAGGCAGAGATGCTCGGCGTCGATGACAACCATGGCCCCTTTGGGTCTGAGCTTTTCCATGATCATGTCCGCAAGCTGGGCTGTCAGCCGCTCCTGCACCTGCGGCCTTTTCGCTATGATCTCCAGCGCCTTCGCCAGTTCGCCGATCCCGGCGATCTTTCCGGCGCCTGGGATATAGGCGACATGGGCCTTGCCGATAAAGGGGAGCAGGTGATGTTCGCAGACGGAATAAAAAGGAATATCCTTGAGAAGGACGAGTTCGTCGTGGGTTTCCCCCTCGATATGCTTCAGTATCTCTTCGGTGGGGGTCTCAAGCCCGGCGAAAATCTCCTGGTACATCCGGGCGACCCTGCCGGGCGTGTCTTTGATTCCCGGGCGCTCCGGGTCCTCCCCTATTCCTTCGAGGATCATCCGAACGCCCTTTTCTATTTTCTTCATGTCCATTGATTCGCAGTCCGCCCCTCTCTATGTTTTCGGGTACCGATTGTATCATCACGGATGCAACAAGTCAAAGAAAAATGAATAATGAGTTCTTATCGAATTATAAGAAAAATAAATAGATTTAACAAGAAAAAAATCCAGGGTCAGGGCTGATCGCAAAAAAACAGGACCCTACTTTTGCAGTCCCTGCTTTCCGACAAACTTCTCGAGGCTCCGCAGCTCGGCCAGCAGCCTTTCGAATTCCCTGAAATGAAGGGACTGCGGCCCGTCCGACAGCGCGGTTTCAGGCGAAGGATGGACCTCTACGAGCAGGCCGTGGGCCCCCACCACGACCGCGGCCAGAGACATGGGCGGCACAAGGCTCCTCTTGCCCGTGGCGTGGCTCGGGTCGAAAATAACCGGCAGGTGGGAAGCGGCCTTCACGAGAGGAATGACGGACAGGTCAGCCGTATTTCGCGTTGCGGTCTCAAAAGTCCTGATCCCCCGTTCGCAGAGGATCACCTCCCGGTTGCCGCCGAGAAGGATATATTCCGCTGAGGCAAGCCATTCTTCAACAGTAGCCGAAAGCCCCCGTTTCAGAATCACCGGCTTATTGATCCTGCCGACCTCGTTCAGCAGATCATAGTTCTGCATGTTGCGGGCGCCGATCTGGAGGATGTCCGACTTTCCGGCCACTGCCTCCACATGCTCCGGACTCATCACCTCGGTAACCACGAGGATGCCCACTGCCCGCCTCACCTCGTCGAGGAGGTCGAGCCCCTCTTCGCGCAGTCCCTGGAAAGAGTGCGGGCTCGTTCTCGGCTTGTACGCGCCTCCCCGCAACACCGGAACACCCAGCGACTTCAGAAAACGGGCGGTCTTGAAGAGTTGTTCCCTGCCCTCAATGGCACACGGTCCGGCTATGGTGAGAAAAGGGGATTTACCGCCTATCCTGACGCTGCGGGAGAGTTTGACAACCGTATCAGCGGGATGAAAGTCGCGGCTGACAAGCTTGTACGGCTTGGTGACATGAATAATCTCCCGTATGGCCCTGATCTCCCTGAACGCCGAGTCATCCACCCACCCCTGGTTCCCGATCACTCCAATCGCCGTCCGTTCGGCGCCGGGAATGGCAACCGGCTTCAATCCGAGGGAGGCGATGGTCTTCTTGACCTGTTCGATGTCCCGTTCGGTTGCGCCATGATGCATCACGATAAGCATGCGCAATTCTCCATTAGCGGCATCACTAATATTACCCTGACATGCCTTCAAATGGCAAAAACATAAGCAGACCGCTTGTGGTATCTTATGTATAACGGCATATGGCTATTGATTCGGTCCTTTTACGATGCGGTTCCTGCAAAACAGCCAACCGCGTTCCGACACGAAGACTGCCGGAACATCCCAGGTGCGGCAAGTGCGGGGGCGTCATTGACTTCCCCCGCTCGCCGGTGGAGGTGACCGAACGCATCTTTGATCACGAAGTGCTGGATCATCCAGGCTACGTTCTGCTTTTTTTCTGGGCATCATGGTGCGCCCATTGCAGGGGCATGTTCCCGGTGATCGAAGACCTGGCGCGGGAACAGGCGGGCATTGTGAAGGTCGGCCTGATCAACACGGAACGGGAGCCGCAGTTGGCCGGCCGTTTCAGCATCATGTCCGTCCCCCGGCTCACCCTCTACCGCAACGGCAGGGTGGCGGATGATCTGGATGGAGCGGTCTCAAAGCCGAGACTTGTCGCCTGGATAGAGTCTCATCTGAAAGCGTGACGCCAAACAGCCTTCAGCGCTTATACCCCTATTGGATAGCCGGGGGAACGTCCTCTTCGTCTTCTGAGAGTTCGTATGCCTCGTCCTCCCTCTTCTCAACTGATTCGCCGCGCTCGCACAATTCACTGAATATGAAATGGCGGGTTGCGGACGGCAGTTTCGGGTCAGCATAGAGGTCTCTGAGGTCAACTGTCTTCATGCCCCCCACAAACTTCAGGACAGCGGCCATGGGCGTATGGAAATTGCGTATCAGCCCAAACCGGATGTTGTATCCCAAGGACCACTTGGCGTGGCCGGCGATCAGCCTGATCACCCCGGCCACAGTGGAGGGCCTGTTGATGATCCTGTAGATGAACGCCTCGGTCAGCGCCGGGCTGTCGAGGCATACCCTGATCACCCCCTCCTCGCCTGTCTCCAGGAGCAGCAACAGGATATTCGAATGGCACCTTCTCGCAAGCGCTGTCTTGACTCCCAGCGGCATGGAGGGGATGCGCTCTGCCATGAGGTGTTCGATCTTCTGCCTGACCGCAATCGGCACGCGCTGGTCCCTGGCGATCTCCGCGAGGTCGAATATCCTGAGAAACTTAAGAAGGGAAAAAGTCACTCTCTGGGAGGTCCCGGGGTTTTTGCAGAGGCTGAATTTGAGTTTGTAGCTGTCCTTGAAGCGCACGTCCTGGGCGAGAAATCCCAATGCCTCCGCAGGGACTGTCTTCTTCTTTGCTATGTAGACAGCCATCTCCTCGGTCAGGTGGCGGTTGAGGAGCACATTGGATATGACCGCGGGATGGGCATCCCTGACAAACTGCCAGAGTTCCTCAGAACCTGCTGTTAAAGCCTGCCGCATCCTGTCTTCCACGGAAAGCATAGGTCTATTGTACAGCACCGGCGTCGATTGCCGACATAGCGGAATACAGGCCGCTCCTCTTGCCATCGGCCATTATTGGCACTACTATATGATTAACGCGGACAATCATATCAGGACGGGAGGCAACCATGGATATATACGATTACGCCATGCAGATGGAAAAGGACGGTGAAAACTACTACAACGAGCTCCGGAACAAGACAACGAACCAGGGACTTAAGGCGATCCTCGGCATGCTTATCGCCGCGGAGGTGAAGCACTATGCCCTCTTTCAGAACATGAAACAGCGCGCAAAGGTGCAGGTTCCGGACAGCCCCATACTCGCTGATGTGAAAAACATCTTTGTGCAGATGAGGGAGCGGAAGGACTTTAACGTTGATGTAACGCAGAAGGAGCTGTACAGGAAGGCACAGGATATTGAAGTGAAGAGCCGCGACTTTTATCGAGCAAAGGCTGACGAGGTAACGGACGCCTCCCAGAAAGAGGCCTTCCGGAAGATCGCCCAGGAGGAGCAGCGCCACTTCATCATACTGGAGAA
>JAKAGF010000039.1 GCA_021825805.1 Nitrospirota bacterium | reverse complement strand
CGGTATTATTCTCACGCTCGCGGGGATAATTGTCTATCAATAAGATACTCCTCAAAAACATCCGGCGTAAGACTGGGATTTGAGGAGTAAGCTGTACGGGCCTGTGTATCAGCCTTCTTTGGCCGCTCTCCGCAATACAGACAAAAATGTCTGCAAGAGTACCGAAATGTAATTAGCCAGATTCTGTGATCAGCCGATCTTTCCTTTAAATCCGCCAGTTAAGACGTGGCACCACGTTTGCAAATAATAAAAGAAAAATGAGACGTGAGGTGAATCATGCAGCCGCTTGGCACAGTCCATAGCAAAGCAAGGAGAAACTCCGACATCCTGAAAACCCACCCGTGTTTTTCGGAGGAGGCGCACCGTAAGTTCGGAAGGATCCATCTTCCCGTGGCGCAGGCCTGCAATATCCAGTGCAGGTACTGCATAAGGAAATACGACTGTGCGAATGAATCGAGACCAGGCATCACGAGCAGGGTGCTCACTCCTTCGGAGGCGCTCGAAAGGGTGAGGCTGGTTGTGGACCGCAATGATAATATCAGCGTGATAGGCATCGCGGGGCCCGGGGACCCCTTGGCCAATGATGCAACCTTCGAGACGATGACCGCGATCCACAGGGAATTCCCTGAACTGGTCCTCTGTATCTCGACCAACGGTCTCGCCCTTCCGGACAGGCTCGAAGAGTTAATGAGGTCGGGGGTCAGGAGCATAACGATCACGATAAATGCCGTAACGCCCGGCGTAGCGGAAAAAATATATTCATGGGTTTCCTGCAAAGGGAAAAAATATATGGGCAAAGAGGCGGCGCATCGCATCGTCTCAAACCAGTGGCGCGGGTTGATAAATGCGGTTGATGCCGGATTTATAGTGAAGGTGAACACCGTCCTGATACCAGGTGTTAATGACGCCGAGATACCCCTGATCGCGTGGCATGCAGGAGAGAGGGGGGCTGACATCATGAACATAATGCCCCTGATTCCCCAGGCCGAATTTGAAGGGAGGGAACGACCCTCCCATGAGATGATAACCAAAAAGCGCGCTGAGTGCGAAAAACATCTCCCCCAGATGACACACTGCAGACAGTGCCGGGCAGACGCCTGCGGAATACTCGGTGAAGACAGGGACATGGAGCTTGAGATGCTCAACGCACGCATCGGTGAAGAATACTGCGAAATGGTGTAGCCGACAACCCGGCACAGCCGAGGAGAGGAGCAGGGTTATGTTTATCTGGATAGTTTTATTTGCGGTTGCAGTAACTGGTCTGGCCTTTACGATCACCGGAAGGCATGCCATGCTTGACCGGGCCCAGCTTGCCGCCTATATCGTGATGATAGCCTGGGGGGCGATGTTATTCGGCCTGTTCATGGAACGATTTGCGCGTCCTGCTGCGATGCTCTTTACAATGACAGCACGATAATGAAGAGCGGCGCACTTACTCCTCACTTCCCTGATCTTTCGGAACGGGAGCTGGAACGCTACAAGAGACAACTGATGCATCACGGGTTTACTCCGGAGCACCAATCAAGGCTCAAGACCGCTTCCGTGTTGGTTGCCGGCGTCGGCGGATTGGGGGGCGCAGCGGCGACCTATCTTGCCGTTGCCGGAATCGGAGGCCTGCGTCTCGCGCATTACGGGACACTCACCCTTTCCAATATGAACAGGCAGACTCTCATGACAGATGAACGCATCGGCGAGGCGCGTGTGCTGCAAGCAAAGGACCGCATTAAAGAGCTGAATCCGCATGTGGAAGTGGAGATATGCAATGAAAAAACTTCTGAGCGCAATGTAGGCGATCTGCTCAACGGCGCTGATATCGCGCTTTCGGCGCGGCCTAATTTCGACGAACGAAGGACTTTGAATAAAGGCTGCGTAAAAAGGCATATCCCCATGATAGAGGCCGCCATGAACGGAATGGAAGGCTATCTGTTCAATGTAATTCCAGGGCTCACGCCGTGTCTTGAATGTTTGTACCCCGAAGACGATCCCGGATGGAAAGAGCTTGGCTTCCCGGTCTTCGGCGCCGTTTCAGGGATGCTCGGCTGTATTATGGCGGTCGAGGCGATAAAGCTATTGACAGGCTACGGAAAGCCGATGATCTCGCGGATGCTGATATTCAATGCCCTGGACATGACCTTCAGGAAGGTGAAAGTCCGCCGGGACGAGGACTGTCCGATCTGCGGCGCCAGTGCTGGAGAAAAACCTTCCCTCGGAAATATCCGGCGCCCTAACCCATCCCGTTGCTCTTGCAAAGACACTCATGAGATCGCAACCGGCCTTTCAATTCTTTCGGACACGTGATTGTCTTATCTAAAAACCGGATGTAATGCACATTTTTGTAGCATTAGGACAATTTTGTCCCAGTTCATTGTCAAAATTTCGTTTTAAAACCATACGGATATATCCTGGCACGACTCTGGCAATCATACAAAAAGAGGTGACAAATGGAATCTCTGAAAACCAAATTGAAACAAATGGAGAAGGAAGAGATCGTCAATGCGCTTAAAGAATGTAATTGGGTCATGGCTCAGGCGGCAAGGAAACTTGGCATTACCGAAAGGATGATCGGATATAAGGTCAAAAAATACGGCCTGCGAATAAAGGAGGTGCGATGGATTGAAGAGAACCATGAGGAATTTGCGATAGGCGAAAAATAACTTCCCGGTAAAAAAGAAAAAAGGAGGAATAATGAAAAAACTAATTATTGCGCTTGGTCTCTTATTAGCTCTTGTCTCATCAGCCGGCGTTGCACTTGCGGAGGAAGTAAAGCCCGCCGGCATGACCCCTGACGACATCAAGAAGGCGCTCGGCATGAGTATCTACCTGCAGGGCGGATACACGTACAATTTCAAGAACCCCGGTTCGCAGGAGAATGGTCTTCGGGTCTTTGACCACAAGGCAAACAGCTTCACCTTCGACCTCGCCCAGCTCGTCTTCCTGAAGGATGCCCCGGTGGGCGGCGTCGGCTATAAGCTGAAGCTTTCGGCTGGAGAGACCGCCAAGCTCATCCATTCCCGGGGTCTCGGCGAGGCCAACGACGCCTTCGACCTTACCGAGGCATATATCGATTATGTGGCGCCGCTGGGCAAGGGGCTGAAGCTGCGTTTCGGCAAATTCGTTACCATGCACGGGGCCGAGGTGATAGAGGCAAAGGATAATTTCAACTATTCCCGCTCGTTTCTCTTCAACTATGCGATACCCTTTACCCACACCGGCCTGATGGCGGGCTATACCTTCTCCGACCTGGTGAGCGCCAACTTTTACGTGGTCAACGGCTGGGACAACACCGATGACAATAACAAAGGCAAGACCGTGGGGCTTACGCTCAACCTAACGCCCATCGAGCCCGTTGCGCTGGCATTCAATCTGATGTACGGCCCGGAGAAAGACCACAACAACTCTGATAACAGATTTCTCTTCGACTTTGCGGGCACCTTTAAACCGCTGAAAAACACAACGGTCGTCATCAATACGGACTATGCAACGGAAGAACACTCGGCCGCCGACGGCGGCAGCGCGAAGTGGTATGGGATCGCCGGATATGTAAAGTACGATTTCAGCGATATCGTCAGCGGAACGATCAGGGCGGAATACTTCAACGACAAAAACGGCCTGAGGACCGGTACGGCCCAGAAGCTCAAGGAGATAACAATCACCCCGGAATTCAAGATCGCCAAGTCGATCATCGTCAGGCCTGAGTACCGGCATGACTGGTCAGACAAGGGGTCGTTCGATGCCGGGAAGAAGACCCAGAACACCATCGCCCTCGGCGTGATGTATACGTGGTAACCGATTAACCGCGATAAGGAGATAACGAGATGAAACGATTTTCAGGTATAGGTCTCTTAATAGTATTCATGCTTTCGGCAAGCTTTGTGTTTGCCGAGGACCAGGTGCAGAAGGCTAACCCTCCTTCTCAGGCTGAGCAGGTTGCGCCTGCTCAGCCTGCACCTGCTGCACCCGCCGCGGCAGCGCCAGCACCATCGCCGGAACTCAAACCCGACCCGTCCGGCGCGAACACAGGAGGCGCCGCCGATGTAGTCGGTGCAAGCGCGGGCTCACCGACAGCCGATGACCTCAAAAACCTCGGGCCGAAAGAACCCCTTGCGTCGAAGCTGGCTGATACGATAGGTCATAACAGGATCGCGATAAATCTTGTCTGGACCCTGCTCTGCGGCTTCCTTGTTTTCTTCATGCAGGCCGGCTTCGCGCTGGTTGAGACAGGATTTACCCGGGCCAAGAATGCTGGTCATACCATGGCAATGAACCTCATGGTCTTTGCCTTCGGGGTGCTCGGTTACTGGCTCATCGGCTTTGCGCTCCAGATGGGTGGCGTGGGCGCTAATCCTCTCGCCGGCGGAACAGCCTTGTTGAACGGTGAATTCACCATGCGCCTCTTCGGAAAGGATTTCGGAATCTTCGGGACAAAGGGTTTTTTCCTTATGGGACAGACCTATGATGCCTCGATTATTACCCTCTTTCTTTTCCAGGTGGTCTTCATGGATGCCGCTGCCACGATTCCGACCGGTGCAATGGCTGAACGTTGGACATTTAAATCTTTTATGATCTACTCGTTCTTTATGGCGATGATCATTTATCCTCTCTATGCAAATTGGGTGTGGGGCGGAGGATGGTTGTCTCAGATCGGCAAGAACTTCGGACTCGGTCATGGGACGCTTGATTTCGCAGGTTCATCCGTAGTCCATATGTGTGGAGGCGTTGCAGCTTTGGCTGGGGCGTGGTTATTAGGTCCGAGAGTCGGCAAATATAGAGCCGACGGCAAACCTAATGCAATACCAGGACACCACATCCCCATGGCTGTACTCGGGACTATGATCCTTTGCTTCGGGTGGTTCGGTTTTAATGCCGGCTCAACACTTGCCGGCACTGATCTGAGAATCGGTGTGGTAGCGGTAAATACCATGCTTGCATCCGTGGCAGGCGCATTCTCAGCTATGCTCTACATGTGGATCGTTTTCGGCAAACCGGATATATCGATGTCTGCGAATGGAATGCTGGCAGGACTTGTGGCTATCACCGCGCCATGCGCTTTCGTGAATCCAGTTTCAGCGGTCATTATAGGGACTGTGGCAGGAATAATTTGTTGCGTAAGCGTCTTTTTCGTTGAGAGGATTCTGAAGGTTGACGATCCTGTTGGGGCTGTTTCTGTACACGGCGCGAACGGCGCATGGGGTCTTTTGTCTCTCGGGCTCTTTGCTGACGGAACTTATGGTGACGGCCTGAACAACGTTACTGGCACGGTAAAAGGACTGTTCTATGGAGACGCATCACAGTTTGGTGCGCAGATTGTCGGAGTTGCCACATGCTTCGTATTTGTATTTGTTCTTACGTATGTGTTCCTCAAAGTGACGAATATGATAGTGCCGATGAGAGTCTCCGAAGAAGTGGAACTGGAAGGTCTCGACCAGAGCGAGGTCGCGGTCACCGCTTATCCCGACTTCAACCTGACGAAGACTCATAGATAAGGAGGAACAATGAAAAAGATAGAAGCGATAATAAAACCTTTCAAACTGGACGATGTGAAGGACTCTCTAAACGCCATTGGCATCCAGGGCATGACCGTCATCGAAGTGAAGGGCTTCGGAAGGCAGAAGGGCCACGTCGAACTATACAGAGGGGCCGAATACGACATCACCTTCATCCCCAAGGTCAAAATAGAGGTGGTAGTTTCCAACGAAATGGTTGAAAAGGCGGTCTCGACGATAGAGGAGAGGGCCAAGACCGGCAAAATAGGCGACGGCAAGATATTCGTCTCGGCTATTGAAGAGGTGATAAGGATACGTACGGGCGAGAAGGGCGATACAGCTATCTAAGCATTTAATCCTTATCTCTCATGTCTGTGACACAAAATACCCTGCCTTCAGGCAGGGTATTTTCTTTATAATAGAGAAGATTTCCCAGGACAGGAAAAATGGAATCAGCGGCAATTGAAATTTCAAAACAGGTACTGCTCTCCTTTGGCATTATTCTCGCGGCGGGCGCCCTTTCCGGGTTCCTCGCTCAAAAGAGCAAGGTTCCCGATGTAGTCATATTTCTTATGGCCGGCGTTTTGCTCGGACCGGAAATGGCAGGACTGCTGCAAATCAAGGCGGAATCCGCGTTGAACCAGATCGTTCTCGTATTCGGCGCCTGCTATATCCTCTTTGACGGCGGCGCTTCGCTGAGATTGCGGGTCCTCAGGGAAGTCTGGATTACAATTGTTCTCCTTGCAACTCTCGGCGTTCTCATCATGACGGCTATTACGGGTATTGCAGCGTTTTATGTATTGAAGGTCCCTTTCCTTGTTGCCCTCCTAATGGGGGCGACTATTGCTTCAACGGATCCCGCCACCCTCGTTCCCATTTTCAAGCAAATAAAGATAAGAGACAGAGTTTCTCAAACAGTGATGAGCGAGTCTGCCTTTAACGATGCCACGGGCGCGATTATCACCTTCTCGGTGCTTGCCGTTGTCACGGGCGCCGGTGATTTTTCTTTTCAGGGCGCAGTGATAAACTTGTTCCAGCAGTCGATGCTTGGCATTCTCGCAGGCGGGATTCTCGGATATCTTGCGGCGCTGCTCATCGCGCATGAAAAGTATGCGTTCCTGGCCGAATATGCCCCTGTAGTAACTCTTATGGCTGTGATCGGCGCCTATCTCGGGGCCGACGGCCTTCACGCCAGCGGGTTCATGGCTGTCTTTGTCTTCGGCATTATTTTAGGCAATAAGGAATCCTTTGGCTTTCGGATGACGGAAAAAGAACATAATAGACTGGATGAGTACGTTATGACAACAGCCTTCATCATGAGAATGTTCATATTCATTCTGCTGGGCTCTCAGGTGGATTTCAGCCTCATGAACCGGTATCTCGCGAGCGGGGCTGTTGTCATTTCCGTATTCATGCTGTTGGCAAGACCGATTACCGTATTTATTTGCGCGATACCTGACAGACGGGCAAGGTGGAGCTTCAGCGAAATGCTCTTCATGTGCTGGACAAGAGAGACAGGCGTTATCCCGGCAGCGCTGGCCGGCTTGCTAATGGGCATGAATGCGCCGGGGAGCCGGATGATCGCATCTGTTACATTTATCGCCGTGCTGACGACTATTATTATCCAGGGCACAACAACAGAATGGCTGGCAAATAAATTGGGATTGCTTGAGTAAGTGTGCCTGCCGTGTCGGTCCCGCTTATCATCTTCATCCTGCCGAGGCCGGAGACGGCGCGATATTGGTTTATACTATGGAAGATGCGTTACGGATAAGGGCCGGCGATAGCGGAGAGGCAGCGGCATAAATCTACTGCGGCTGGAAATTCGCAGTTCATACTATACACAAATCGCTCAACATACGAGGTTAAAAGATGACTTATCTTGCCTGGCTTATTTTTGTCGGCGCGGCGGCCCTGGAGGTCAGCGGCGATGCTGTGGTTAGAATGGGGCTTCGCGGGAGCAGACCCTTTTTCATACTGACGGGGTGCGTCATGTTGGGCTGCTACGGGGTGGTTGTTAATGCAGTAAAATGGGATTTTTCGAAATTGCTTGGGGTTTATGTCGCGATCTTTGCGCTCGTAAGCATATTATTTGGACGGTTTGTTTTCAAGGAGCATATACCGGCTACCACATGGATAGGACTTATCATAATCATCTGTGGCGGGATGATCATCCAGTTCGGCAACAGAATGTAAGAGAGCTTTAACCTCTTGCTCTATCCATATATACAGTCTCATAATTCATTTGCTCTTTTCTAATTCCATTTTACTCAGTATCTTCAAGATAAGCTCATTTTGATACTCAAGATGCAGGAGTATCGCTTCAATCTCTCTTTCTGCCTTGACATTGACCTCAAAATCAGATTCTGCCCTTGCCTCGGAATGTCGTCCCTGGAGATTCTGTCCTATCATGATTAAAGGCATCAGGAAAATCTGCAGCACATTGGATATAAAAAGCCACAGGACAAAGGCAGGGAAAGGGTCAAACCGTAACTCCTTGGGTGCGATCGTGTTCCAGCCAAGCCACAGCATTGTCCACAAGCAGATTATCAGGAAAAACTCCATTGATCCAACTTTGTCTGTAATCCATACGGCAAATCTCTCCAAGCGGGTCAGGGATTCCATATGTTTAACATTGATATTCTTTATCGGTTTGCGCAGTTTCTTCAGTTCTTCACGCGACAGTGGCTTTGGTTTGTTGTCCATTGCTATCCCCCCCTGTGGTTTACGTATCCTCTGCAACTTTCACTAATTTCACGAAAACCCCGGACTCCAGCTAAGTCCGGCATCTCGAAAAACCGCATTTTATGCGCAATCCGTGTTCCGACACACGCTAAATATCTATATTCCTCGCCTCCAGCGCGTGCTTGGTAATGAACTCTTTCCGTGGTTCCACATGGTCGCCCATGAGTATGGTGAATATTTCGTCCGCCTGGACGCTGTCCTCGATTCTCACCTGCAGGAGCGTCCGCTTCTCCGTGTCCATGGTCGTCTCCCACAACTGCTGGGGGTTCATCTCCCCAAGCCCCTTATACCGCTGGATGGTCAGACCTTTGCGCGCCATCTCGAAGATATAGGTATACAATTCAGAAGTGGAAAGAATCTCCCTGGGTCCTTCCTTCGTGGCCATCCTGAAAGGCGGTTTGCCCAACTCTTTCATATAACCATGCAATGCTTCCAGTTCCCTGAATTCAGGAGAGATAAGAAATTTGGCGTCCAGCGCAACCTTGTAGTTCTGCCTCCGCAACTCAACACCGAACCCCTCATGCTCCTCATCTTCATAGATCGGGCCTGCATTCACTCCCGGTACCTGCGCCGAGAGCCTGTTAAGAAGATCCTCCAGCCCTTTCTTTTCCTTGAGAAGCGCCTTATTCACTCCCTCCGCAAGCAGGACCCTCAGGACGAGGGGGTCCTTGCGCCGCCGTTCGAACCAATCTATCAGTTTTTCATAGTTGGCAAGCCGCTTCAGATAGGGGATGAGCGCCTTGCCCTTGATGTCCTGTCCCTTCAGTTGAAGGACCAGATCCTCCGCAGCCAGCTCAAAGAGCATGGCCTGCATCTCCGCCTCGTTCTGGATATACTTTTCCGTCCTGCCCTTTTTCACCTTGTAAAGAGGCGGCTGGGCTATGTACAGATAGCCCTGCTCGATCACCTGGGGCATCTGACGGTAAAAGAACGTCAGGAGCAGCGTCCGGATATGCGCCCCGTCAACGTCGGCATCCGTCATAAGAATAACCTTGTGATAGCGGAGCTTACCAACGTCGAAGTCGTCGGCTCCGATTCCCGTTCCAAGAGCGGTGATGAGGATCCGAATCTCTTCGGAGCTGAGCATCTTATCGAACCGGGCCTTCTCCACATTGAGGATCTTTCCCCTGAGGGGCAGGATCGCCTGGGTGCGCCGGTCCCTGCCCTGCTTCGCGGAGCCGCCGGCGGAATCGCCCTCAACGATAAAGAGTTCGCTCAGGACCGCGTCTTTTTCAGAACAGTCCGCAAGCTTTCCGGGCAGACCGGTATCTTCCAGTGCGCCCTTTCTTCTCGTTAGTTCACGCGCCTTGCGCGCAGCCTCCCGGGCCCTCGCAGCCTGCAGGGCCTTCTCAAAGATCTTCTTGGTTATCGAAGGGTTTTCCTCAAAGTAGGTTGAGAGCGTGTCGTTCACAATGGATTCAACGATGCCTTTAACCTCGCTGTTGCCGAGCTTCATCTTCGTCTGTCCCTCGAACTGGGGATTCGGAAGCTTGACGCTGATAACAGCAGTCAGCCCCTCCCGGATGTCATCACCCGACAGGCTGTCCTTCCCGTTCTTTATAAGCCCGGCTGAGGCGCCGTAGCTGTTCACCGTCCTCGTCAGGGCTGACTTGAAGCCGACAAGATGGGTCCCTCCCTCGCGGGTGTTGATGTTGTTCGCAAAGGTATAGATCATCTCGGCGTAGCTGTCGTTATATTGAAGGGCCACCTCAGCGTATATCCCTTCTTTTTCTCCCGCTATATAGATCGGCTTTGGATGAAGAGGGGTCTTGTTCTTGTTGAGGTGTTCCACAAAGGAGACTATGCCGCCCTTGTAAACGAACTCCTGATTCTTGTCAACGCGTTCATCTAAAATCGTAATGCGCAGCCCCCGGTTCAGGAATGCAAGTTCCCGTAGCCGCTGTGACAGCACGTCGTAGCTGAATTCGGTCATCTCGAAGATCTCGGGATCCGGCTTGAAGGTCACCCGCGTACCCCGCGACTTCGTCTTGCCGACCACGGTCAGCGGTCCCGTGGGTTTCCCTCTTTCGAAGCGCTGCTGAAAGACCTGCCCGTTTTGCTTTATCTCGACTTCAAGCCACTCCGAAAGGGCGTTCACTACCGATATGCCGACGCCGTGCAGTCCGCCGGATATCTTGTATGCCTTGGATTCGAACTTGCCGCCTGCATGGAGTTCCGTCAAGACAACCTCAGCCGCTGTCCTGTTGTCGGCGTCTCCGGGATGAGCGCCTGTGGGGATCCCCCTGCCGTCGTCTCCCACCGTGCAGCTTCCGTCGTGATGGAGGATCGTCTCTATATTCTTGCAGTAGCCTGCAAGGGATTCGTCAACGCTGTTGTCAACCGCCTCGTACACCAGATGATGAAGGCCTTCGGGACCGGTTGACCCGATATACATGGCCGGCCGTTTTCGGACCGCGTTCAGCCCCTTGAGTATCTTGATATCCTCGGCGCCGTATGTCTCCTGCTCTGCTTTTGTATCCTTTTCTTCCATTGCTCCTCTGATACTGCTCTGAATTTTTTTGTTCAATGTGCGTTGCGCCCGGTTCGTTATATCCTCATCGGCATGACCACGCAGCGATAGCCCCCGTCCTGCTCCTCCCTGATGAGCACCGGGCTCAAGGGCGCCTGCAGTTCCATGATAACCCGCTCCGCGGACATGGCCTCAAGTATATCAATCAGATACCGGGCGTTGAATCCGAGGGACAGGGCATCCCCCTTGTAGTCAACGCCGATCTCATCCTTCGCCTCGCCGAGATCAGGATTCGACGAGCTGATGGCGACAAGATCCGGCGAGAGGTCCATCTTGATCGCATTAGACCGCTCCCGCGACATGATAGCGACCCGGCGCGTCATTTTGTTAAAGGCATCCCTCTGCACAACGACCCTCTTGTCATTGCCCGAGGGTATGACCTGTTCGTAGTTCGGATAGGTGCCTTCGATCAGCCGTGTCAGGAAATGTATCTCCCCCACGGTGAAGAGCACGTGATTCCTGCCGAGGGTCACCCGGATCTTCTCCTCCGACTTATCGATGAGTTTCCGCAGCTCAGTAGCAGCCTTTCTCGGTATGATGATCTTCTTTTCGTCCCTGATCGTCCCTTCGACGTCCCTGTCGATGATGGCAAGCCGGTGGCCGTCGGTGCCCACCACCGTCAGTTTGAGGTCTGTTGTCAGGTGGAAGAGGAGACCATTGAGGGTATAGCGCGTGTCGCTCTCTCCTGAGGCATAAACCGTTTTCTCGATCACCTCCGTGAGGACCTGCGCGCCGATGGCTATCTCCTCCTTGTCCTCCATCCCAGGCCATGCGGGAAACTCCTTTGCCGGAAGGCAGGCGATCCTGAAATTGCTCGCCCCCGCCTTGAGCTTGAGCCACTGTTCGTCCACTGCTTCGCAGGAAAGATCGCCCTCCAGCTCCCTGACGATCTCGAACATCTTCCGCGCGGGGATGCAGATCTTCCCTTCTTTTTCGACCTTTATCTGGATGGGCTCTTTCAGCGCGGTATCGAGGTCCGTTGCTATGATGTACGATCCCTGTTTCCCGGCATCGAGAAGGAAATGGCTCAGCACCGGCATGGTATTCCGCTTCTCCGCGATGTTCTGGATATTGGACAGCTTCGCAAGGAGTTCTTCCTTGGACACAACGATTTTCATGGCCCCTCCTTAGGTTTTTATCTTCTGCAGAAGATTGTCGATCATCCGGTTGAAGGTCTCGTCCTTTGTCTTGCGCTCTTCCACCTGCTTGCAGGCATAGATGACCGTGGCGTGGTCCTTGCCGCCGAAGTTTTTTCCGATATCGTTCAGGGACGCGTTGGTCACCTGCTTGCTCAGGTACATGGCCACCTGCCGGGGAAGGGCGATCTCCTTTGTCCTCCGCCGGGCCTTGATGTCAGAAAGCGTAATATTATAGAAGTCGCAGACTATCTTCTGCACCGACTCCACTGTGATCGGCCGCGCATCGTCCTGGATGATGTCGCGAAGAACCTTTCTGGTGGTCTCCAGGGAGATCGGTTCGCCGGTGAGCGACGACTGCGCGGCGATTCGTATCAGGCTTCCCTCCAGCTCCCTGATGTTCGATTTGATCTTATGAGCAAGAAATTCAACAACGTCCGCCGGGATGTTCCTGATGCTCATCATGTCGGCTTTTTTATAGATTATGGCGATCTTCGTTTCGATGTCCGGCGGCTGAATATCCGCTATGAGTCCCATGTTAAACCGCGAGCGCAGGCGGTCGGTCACCTCGCTGATCTCCTTCGGCGGTCGGTCGCAGGATATAACGATCTGTTTCTGCTTCTCATAAAGGGCGTTGAAGGTGTAAAAAAACTCTTCCTGGGTGGCGGTCTTTTTTGCGATAAACTGGACATCATCCAGGAGCAACAGATCGAGGTTCCGGTACTTATCCTTGAGTTCAACCATCTTGTCATGCCGCAGGGCGGAGACCACTTCATTAGTAAACTGCTCAGAGGAAACATAGAGGATAGAAACATCATGACGGGAGTCCAGCACCCTGTTGCCGATTGCGTTCATGAGATGGGTCTTCCCCAGTCCGACGCCGCCATAGACAAAGAGAGGATTGTACGTCTTTCCCGGAGCGTCCGCAACAGCAACAGCAGCCGCGTGGGCGAATTGATTGCTGTTTCCGGTAATAAAGTTCTCAAAGGTGTATTTCGGATTAAGATAGATACCCTTGTTTGCAAGCCGTATACGCCTGTTTTCCAGTTTATCGACTATCTTCTTCTGCGGATCGTGCTGCCTCTCTCCAATCTTGAAGCGAACGGTGACAGGATGCCCGAGAATTGTTTCCATTGATTCCCGGATCACCTGGGGGTACGAATCCTCTATCCATTCCTTGTAAAACCTGTTCGGGATCTCGAGGGTCGCGGTCTGCTCCTTCAGGGCCGTAAGCCTGATCGGCTTGAACCAGAGGTTATATATGCTGTTACCCACCTTTCCCTCTATCTTCGAGAGACTATTATTCCATATTTCTTCAATTGTCATGGTGTGCGTGCCCTTATTAACAAATTACTAACAAATGTTGGTAACTTGATGATGGCGGGTAAGCTATTATAGCCGAATTTCATATTTCAGACAATAGGACGGTAAGGGATGTGTCAGTATCCTGTAAGGTTTCATCTTCTCTCTTTTTTGTTGAAATGTAATGGAAGTTTTCTACAGGTTACTCATATGAAATATTTCTTGTTTTTCAAAGTGATACATGAAGTTTCTATATACTGACAACACCTACTACTACTACTGGTTTTTTATAAATAATATAGTAATAGAAGAGAAGAGTGAAGGTCCTATCGTTTAAGAAGGAACTTGCGTACATCACCAGTCCGAAGGGTAATTTTATTAGAGTCAAGAAACTCAAGCAGGGGGAGAGCATATTTTCTTGACGTATTGAGTAAATCACGAAACTCAGCAACACTCATCTCAGCTTTTTTTGAAAAAAAATCCCTCAAAAGAGCGAGGGTTTGTTGATAGGAACTGCCGGAAAGATAATAAGCCTCATTGACCCTGACGACCTTACCCTCCTTGGAGAGGATGCCTAAGATATCTGTCAGCCGTTTTGTGTCCATTTTCAGAAATAAAGCGAGTTCCTCTTTCGAAGGAGGCTGGAACCCTGCCTGTTCAAGCGCCTGTAGTATCTTTGCCTTGACCTCTTCTTCATTGCTCGAAAGGGCTATCCTGAATTCCTTAAGGCGGATAATATTCTGTTCCGTAACGATGTTTTTCATTGCGGTCAATACAAAACTAAAGAGCCTGGGATCAAGACCAAGATGGGTCCTCGCCTCTTCCTTTGCCATGCCCGGTTTCAGCGGATTATTTTTATGAAAGTTGGCGAGCAGTTCAGCCATCTTTGTCTGAAGAGATGAAAGGACATTTCCGTGAAGGAGCAAGTCCTCATACTGTACGATGACACCGCTCTTTTTAAGGCGCTCGATAGAGTCGCGGGCAGCCTGGAGGTCTGTGTTGATCCAGCCTGCGATCCAGCCGGCTCTGATGCCGCTCTTCCCTGCGGCCTCCACCTTGAGGGATATCTTCTGGTCCAATGTCCCTGTGTGAAGAATATCGAGGTCAGCGGTTCCTTTTTTTCTCGACCTCCTGGCCGGAGAAGGGTCCAAAATCTCTCCGCCTCCCATGGTTTCGAGCGGCGAGAACCTTCGTATGATATATCTGTCTCCGGATACAGCTATGACCGGCTCGGACAGCCTAAACTGGCAATAGCAACTCTCACCGGCATTCAGTTCCCCCTTTTCATATAAGATGACACGGGCGATAGCCTCAGAGGTTCCGGAATAGAAATGAACGAGACTTCTATTCTTCAACGAGGGGACGTTGGCAAGCATTTCAAGAAAGCCGTCTATGTTCTTTGAGGGATGAAAACTTTCGGGCGTAACTGCTACGTCACCCCTCCTGAGGTCAAGCTTCTCGACCCCCTGGAGGTTTATCGCCACCCGCTGCCCGGCAAATGCCTTTTCAATTGATCGGCCGTGGCTGTGCAGACCCCGCACCTTCGTCTGGATCCCAGCGGGTACAATTTCCAAGGGATCCTCAAGCGAGACCCGGCCTGAGACAGCCGTACCGGTAACGACCGTACCAAAACCCTTGAGAGTGAAGACCCTGTCAATAGGCATTCTGAAAAGACCGGCAGAGGACTTTGGCGTGATGGAGCAGCCGATGTCGAGGATGTCTTTCTTGAGAAGATCAAGGTTAGCCCCTGTGCGGGATGAAACAGGGACGATGGGGGAGTCCTGAAGGAAAGTGCCTTTTACAAAATCCCGGATCTCGCTACAGACCAGATCCAGCCAGTCCCTTTCAACAAGATCAGACTTCGTTACAACTACCAGACCGGACTTGATCCGCAGCAGATTACATATAGCCAGATGCTCCCGGCTCTGAGGCATTATGCCCTCATCGGCGGCAATAACCAGCAAAACCATGTCTATTCCCACAGCGCCGGCAAGCATGTTGCGAATAAGACGTTCGTGTCCGGGAACGTCAACAATGCCCACGGAGAGCTCTTTTTCCGGGTAGAGCAGGTCCGCAAAACCGATATCAATCGTAATTCCGCGCTCCTTCTCTTCCTTGAGCCTGTCAGGGTCTGTCCCTGTCAGGGCCTTGACCAGAGAGCTCTTTCCGTGGTCTATGTGGCCGGCTGTGCCGAGTATGATGTGACGCATGATCTGATCACCGACATTATAATACTTTTTTTGCCCGATGTGACCGTGCGGGGCGATTAAAACGCAACTCAAATAATACTGGCATTTACTGCTGGAGTTATTTTAGTATGATACACGACTGAGCAATAGCGTGAGATGCGCATCCGGCGTATCGAGATCGATCAGGAGGAAAGGCGTTTATGAGTAGCGGAAAGAAGTTGAATTGCTGGGAATTCAAGAACTGCGGACGGCAGCCGGGCGGAGAGCACGTTCACGATCTTGGAGTCTGTCCCGCTCCCACGGAAGAAAGACTTGACAGTGTCCATGGAGGCACGAACGCCGGCAGGAGCTGTTGGGTCATTGCCGGCACCCTCTGCAAAGGGGAGGTGCAGGGCACCTTTGCGCACAAATATAAAAATTGCGAAACCTGTGATTTCTACAAAAAGGTGAAGGAAGAGGAATTCACCAAATTCACCCTGTCCGCGCTGCTGCTGAAGAAACTGGGAAGCAAGTAATACATCAGCCGGCCACAGCGGCTGCGACAGCCTCGGCGACCGCGGTTATTTCCCGGTCACCGAGCGACCGGGAATCAAGAAGCAGTGCGTTTTCCCTGATTCTCGCTATTACCGGCGGAGAACCCGTCCTCAGGCGCGCCTCCAGTTCATTGACGGAAAGCGAGGACGGTTTGACGGCAACAGCAAAGGTTGGGAACTCAACGCCCGGCAAAGATCCGCCGCCAGCCAGCGAAACATCCTCAACAACGTCTGCGGTCACCCCTGGACAGAGCCTTTTTACGGCTGAAGCGAGCCTCCTGGCGCGGGCCCTGATTTCCCGTGGACTCTGAAGCAGCATGCTGAGCGCGGGAATATTCTGCTTCGCTCCGTCAGGGTCGAGATATTCCATGAAGATCGACTCAAAGGCCGCCAGAGTCAATTTGTCTATGCGAACAGCCCGCGCAAGAGGGTTCTTCCTGATCTGTTCAATATACTGTTTCCTGCCGACGATGATGCCGCCCTGCGGGCCGCCCAGGAGTTTGTCGCCGCTGAAGGTGACAAGGTCGACACCCGCTTTCACCATGTCCTGAACAGAAGGTTCGTGCTGTATGCCGTAAGGCTTCAGGTCCACGAGACAGCCGCTGCCCAGATCGAACATGACGGGAAGCCCGTGCCGCTGTCCGAGGGAAACAAGGTCCCGAATATCAACGTCAGCCGTAAAGCCGATCATTCTGTAGTTCGACTGGTGGACCTTCAGCAGGAGAGCGGTGCTGTCATTGATCGCCCCGACATAGTCCTGGAGATGCGTCTTGTTGGTGGTGCCGATCTCATGCAGAACGGCTCCGCTTGCTGTCATCACATCCGGGATCCTGAAGGAACCGCCGATCTCTACCAGCTCCCCGCGGGAAACGACCACTTCTTTCCCCTGGGCCATGGCGCTCAGACAGATGAGGACAGCCGCGGCATTGTTATTGACGATCAGTGCGTCCTCGGCGCCGGTGATCTGCTGCAGGAGGCGTGATACGTGGATATGACGCTTGCCTCGCTTGCCCGCGGAAAGATCATATTCCACATTGGAATATCCCGACCCGACTGCGGCCACATTCTCAAGGACCTTCCGGGAGAGCGGGGAGCGACCAAGGTTGGTATGGATGACTATTCCCGTGGCATTTATGACAGGCCTCAGGCTGAAGGCCAGGAGCCTCTCGATCGCCCTCCGCATATCAACAGACAGGCTTTCCGGTGTTGTATCAGGGGCGCCTCCGGCAATGAGCTCGGAACGGCGGCCGGAGAGGACCTCCCGTATCGCCTGAAGGACGATGGTCCGCGGAAAAAGAGAAAGCCATTGCCCACCGTCACGGCCCTTGAGTATCTCGTCGACCGACGGCAGAGATGAAAGGAGAGACTGGGAAGATGGTTGCCGATTGCTCAACCAAGCCCCATCTTTTTAAGCGCCTGCTCGGCGTTGCTTGCCCCCGGGGCCTCTTCAGGCAGATAGAGCATGACCCCGCCCTTTACCGGTCTGATGACAATCTTGCCCTCGCCGGCCAGCTTGTTCGTCTCTTCCACGGGGTTTTCTCCTGGAAAGTATTTCTTGAAAGCCTCGTTAAATCCGGAATACACGGAATGGATGCCCTTGTACCCATCCTTCCTCAGACTCATGATCGCCTTCCTGATGAACTCTTCGTGGGAAAGTTTCTCTTCCATGCGTCCCTCCTTGCCAATTATTGGGATATGCTATCAGACATCAAGATGTATTTTTAGCAGACAGCTGCATCGCCGGGTCTTCGAGGCCTGCCTCCCGGAATCCCTTTGACCGGAATCTGCAGCTGTCACATGCGCCGCACGGCACGTACACTGACGGAGATTTCCCGATGTATGCCCCGGACCCTGAGCGCTGAACGCGACGTATCCGGGGGTCGTAGCAGCTCCAGGTGAGAGAATA
>JAKAGF010000038.1 GCA_021825805.1 Nitrospirota bacterium | reverse complement strand
GCGGATTTAGGGTGATAGCTTTTTTTTGACCTTATCCCCCATAATCCCCATGCGTCAGCAAAACAGAATGTCGGTACAGGCAGCGCTGACTCTTTCCCGGAGTCAGCGCCGCAAAGTGTTGCAAGATCACTGGATAGTGATCTTTGAAGCCAGGGTGCCGTCGAAATTAACGATATAAAGATAGGAGTGGGCAGTTGTGGTATTGAAGTTATACGTTCCGTACATACCGTTGAACATCGTATTGCCGGACATCATCGCATTCCCGAAGTCCGTGGTCACCACATAGATCTTGTTGTTCGCGATCACCGGGACAGATGCATAGTTTCCGTCAAGGGATACCGCCACCGGCGACGACGCCGAGGTAAAAGGCACCGGCACCGCATACAGAGTCGCCTGCCGGGCAACCGGCGCGCTTCCCAGGTTTCCGATCATGTTGAAGTTGCTCATATCAGGAAGGGATGCTGTTGCGATGAACATGCCTCCGTAGACCACGGGTCTGGATACTATCCCTTTGAGGGTCAGGGTGTCGATCTGGCCTGTGGGTTTGATCTGGTTAATCTTTGATTCGAAAGAGGCGCTGCTCGGTACGGTCCCAGGGCTTGTTGAGGGGTTATGGATGACGACATACGCTGTGCCGTCGTCCGCCACGATGGGCGTCCCTCCCATGCCGTTCATCATGCCGAACCCGCCGGTGTTGGTCATCATCGTGCCCCCGCCCGGGCCCATCATCGGATTGCCGCCCATGGCCGCCTCTGACTGTAGAGCAACCACCGCCACCATCACCACTGCAAGAAACAACGCGATCTTTTTCATAATACTTTTCCTCCTTGAACATCGGTTAAAACGTGCAAATCATCAATGCGGCTTTTCCGCCGGTGACAACCGCTCTTTAATTGAAAGTATAGAGTTTAATTATGTAAAAACTATGAAGAGCGCGAATCGCCGGCAGTCAGGTATAGTGATGCGCGAGCCGACGGGATCAGGAGAGATGCGAAAAAACAGCCCGATCTATTCACGCAGACCTGATGATCACTTGGTGTGACATGAGCCGCAGAGCTCGGGGGACGCCATTCGAAGCATGGCTGCCGCCTTGCTGTGTGGGTCATGACAGGTTATGCAGGTCATCTTTCCCGCCTGAAGAGGCAGCTCTCGCACCACCATGGGAGGGCTCATGCCGACCTTATGCTCTCCGGTCTGCAGCCTCTCGTTGTGGCAGCCGGAACAGAGCGCGGTTATGTTTTTATTCAGGAGGACATAGCCGCCGCGATGTTCTTCGTGGCAGAATTCACAATTTTTTTCAACAGCCTTCGCTGCGATCGGCGACACCAGGACCGCAAGGATGCCTGATAACAAGCCTATCTGTCTCATGGGAATTCCTCTCCTGCCTGTTATTCTCATTATACACCGCTTGCAGGGATATTTATTGAAGGCGTAGAAAAAAAAGCCGGCACAATATAGACTATAAAAATCGCGGGAAATATCGCGCCTGGAGGAGTGACCGTGAGGGTTGCCTATTTTGACTGTTTTGCCGGGATCAGCGGGGACATGTGCCTCGGCGCTCTTGTGGATGCCGGCGTTTCCCTTAAAGAGCTGGCGAGGGGCCTGAAGAAGCTGCCCGTGACCGGCTACAGCCTGTCCGCGCGGAAGGTCATCAGGGCCGGTCTTGCGGCCACCAAGGTGGACGTGCGTCTTTCCGCCTCCGCAGCCCGCTCCTCAGCCGCCGGAACCCGCTGGAAGGATATTGAAAAAACAGTTGCCGCGTCCGCCCTGTCCAAAGACCTCAGGGAGAAAGGTCTCGCTGTGTTCAGGCATCTCTTCGAGGCAGAGGCAAAGGTCCACGGCAAGAGTTTTTCATCAGTGCATCTGCACGAAGCCGGAGGCATCGACTGCATGGTCGACGTCTTCGGCGCTCTCATCGGGTTGAAACTTCTCGGAATTGATACAGTGTATTCCTCGCCGGTAAACGCAGGGGCCGGAACGCTCAGTACTGCTCACGGAACGCTGCCCGTGCCTGCGCCCGCGACAGCAGAGCTGCTCAGGGGCGTCCCCATACATTCCTCCGGGGCGCTGCACGAGGCGACGACGCCCACTGGCGCCGCGCTGTTGAAATCGCTGGCAGCGGGGTTCCAACCGCTGCCTGAACTTACCCCTGATCGCATCGGCATCGGCGCGGGCAGCAGGGACACGAAAGGCCTGCCGAACGTCCTGAGAATAATAACAGGAGAATCTCCGCTGACCGCAGCCGGGGATATCGTGACGATCATCGAGACAAATATCGACGACATGAATCCGCAGGTCTACGAATACCTCAGCAGCCTGCTCTTCGAGGCAGGCGCGCGCGATGTCTCCCTGACGCCGGTGATGATGAAGAAGATGCGTCCGGCGGTCATGCTGAGCGTCATCTGCGGGCAGGAGAAAAGAGATGATCTCATCGATCTTATCCTGCGGGAAACAACCTCCATCGGGGTCCGGTATTATGAAGCTCGCCGTGCCATGATGAGCAGGGTTGTCAGGAAGGTGGATACACGCTACGGCAGGGTGAGGGTGAAGATATCTTCACACGCGCGGGCAGGCGAAAAATTCACGCCTGAATATGAAGACTGCAAGGCCATCGCGCTGAAAAAAGGCGTTTCTCTTCTCCGGGTGATGGAGGAGGCAAAAAGGGCGGCAGCGGAAAAATTGTCCCCCGCATAGCCGCCCTTTTCTTCCATTATGGCATTAAGGGCCGAATCTTCTTTCAGGCTGAGGCTGCTCCTTGGCCTTTTGTTCCTCTTTCTGAACCTTGGCAGGACCCTCGGCCCCTTTGCCGCGCTCAGGCGCGGGTTTCTGCACTGCGCCAGGTTTCTGAACAGGTGTTCCCTGCTGCGCTCCACCCTGCTGTTTCGGCGTTTGCATGAAACCGCCTAAACGCTCTCCCTGCTTCTGCGAGGGCGCTGTCTGCTGTGCTCCGCCCTGCTGCTTCGGCATTTGCATGAAACCGCCGGAGCGGCCGCGCTCACCCGGCTGCTTCCCCTGGCCTGAAGGGGCCGGTTGAGAGACGGACGGCTGGCCGGGTTTCATACGCCTCTCAGACGGGGCCTGCTGCACAGCGGGCGTCCTGGGCCCTGACTGCGGCGTCTCCCTGAAAGAACGCGAAGGGGCCGCCTGTCCCGCGGTCCCTCCTCCGAAGATAGAGCCCTGCGGCTGCTTCACCACAGGCCGGGTCTCGCGCAGCTCCCTGAATTTCTCCTCCGAAGCACGGGTCTGTATCTGCTGCGGCGGCAGGTTGGCCCTCGGGACCTCCTTGATCACCGGCATCATCATGGACCTCTCCGGCCTTATCTGCGGCGCCCCGAACGTGGCCTTCTGGCTGATAAAGAGGTTCTCACGCGCAGGCAGAGGCGTCCCTCTCCCGTGGATGAATGTATCCGTGTTCACCGCGGTAACCGCGTTCGTTATGTTGACGTTCTGGTACACCACCGTCTTTTGGATATTTATATTGATTATATTTACGCTGTCAGGGCCGTAATAACCGTGGCCGTAGTAGAGGTCGCCCGGCGCAAGCGGCACCCACGCAACGGAATTCGAGGTATGAACCCAGCCGACAAAACCGGGACCCCAGTAAACAGAGCCGCGCCGGGGCGGCACCCAGCACCAGCCGTAACGGGGGATGTGGGACCATCTGCCGTAGTGGTACGGCGCCCAGCCCCAGGACTCATAGGATACCCATACGTAATCCCCGCGAATCCAGACCCACCTGCCGAGACGGTAAGGCGCCCAGCCAGCTGAGACCACCACCGTCGGGGTCCATACATATCCGTACTCAGGGACATTGATCCACTTGCCGTTTTCGTCCAGGTCACTGGAGTATCCTTCCAGCTCATCCGGAAGATAGTTGGAGCTGTAGAGACGTTCAGAGAACCTTCTGTCACGGTTTCTGTTCCACCGTTCCCAGTCATCAGCCGGTCCCAGCGCCGTCACCTCGGCGTAGCCGTCATCCCCGAGTGATAACATCCTGTTGGCAGTGACCCTGTTCTTTCCTCCCCGTCCCTCAGCATATACAACCCCCCGGTAGACAGAGACATCCGTGCCCCCGTCATCCGAGACATCAACGCGAAATATCCCTTTGTCGTAGGCCCGGACAGACGATACCGGCGTGTCTATCTGCAACAGGTCCCTTCTGGCGCCGCGGAAATTGACAAAAACCCGGCCGCTCGACACATAAAGCTGCGTTGTGCCCTGTTCCACCCTGAGCACATCCACCGCTGTCTGCTCATTCAGCCTGATTGCGGTGCCGTTGCGCAGCTGTATCTCGATCCTTCCGCCCTCAGGCGCCCAGATACTGTCGCCCTCAAGTACGGGAAAATTCACGGACGCGGGAATCCAGTCCGATGCGCCTGCCGACCGCACCTGCACATCCCCTTCGAGAAGGCTGATGCGCAGCTCGCCCAGTCCCTCGGCAGAGGATAAAGCCGGCAGCATACATAGTACAGCCAATAGTGTCAATACTGTCAGATGCCTGAACATGGTGTCCTCCATTTCATGGTTATTACCTTTTTTCCTGATTAAATTAAACCATATTCCTGCGAAGAACCTGTGAATTTTTTTCCGGGGAGTATGAAGAATTGTGAAGCCTCAGACCACGGGCCTGAACCGCTTCAGTCTCAGGGCGTTGGTCACCACGGTAACCGAGGAAAAACCCATCGCACCCGCGGCGAGCATGGGGTTCAGGAGTATGCCGAAGAACGGGAAGAGCGCCCCTGCCGCTACGGGGATCAGGATAACATTGTAGGCAAAGGCCCAGAAAAGGTTCTGCCTGATATTCCTCATCGTGGCCATGGAAAGCGCAATGGCGGTCACCACGCCCCTGATGTCCCCGCTGATGAGGGTTATGTCCGACGCCTCCATGGCAACGTCAGTGCCGGTGCCGATGGCGATGCCCACATCAGCCTGGGCAAGGGCCGGGGCGTCGTTGATGCCGTCGCCCACCATCGCAACAACCTTTGCTTCAGCCTGGAGACGTTTCACCTGGGCCGCCTTTTCCTCCGGCAGCACCTCGGCAAGGACCCTGTCTATCCCCGCCAGGCGGCCGATCGCCTCGCCCGTGCGCTGGTTGTCGCCGGTAATCATCACCACCTCGATGCCCATCTGACGAAGCGATCTCACGGCAGCCACCGCCTCGTCCTTGAGGGTGTCCGCCACCGCCACAATACCTGAAACCCGCCCGTCAACAGCGAGGAACATGGGCGTCTTGCCGTCCGAAGAAAGCCTCAGGGCATCTTTCCTCAGGCCGGCCGGATCGATGTTCTCATTAGTCATGAGCCGCTCGTTGCCGAGGAGCACGGTCCTGCCGTTGATGACCGCCTTTATGCCGTGGCCGGGTATGGCCTCAAACTTCTCCGCGCCTTTTATTTCGACGCCCCTGTCCCTTGTCTTTTTTATGATCGCCTCACCCAGGGGATGTTCGGAACCTTTCTCAGCAGAGGCCGCATAAAAAAGGACTTCGTCTTCCGTCATTTCCCCTGCAATGATGTCCGTGACCTCGGGTCTGCCCCTCGTGAGAGTGCCGGTCTTGTCAAAGACAACGGCATTTATCTTGTGGGCCGTCTCGAGCGCCTCCCCGCTCCGTATCAGGACCCCGTGTTCCGCGCCCTTGCCCGTGCCCACCATGATGGATGTAGGGGTGGCAAGACCGAGGGAGCAGGGACAGGCGATGATGAGTACCGCTATGAAATTCAAGACAGCATAGGTGAAGGCCGGGGCAGGACCTAAGAGATACCACACGACAAAGGTGACTGCCGCAGCGCCCATGACAGCCGGCACGAAATACGACGCAATGAGGTCAGCCATACGGGCGATCGGCGGCTTGGAGCCCTGGGCGGTCTGGACCATCTCGATGATGTGGGCGAGCATGGTGTCCCTGCCCACCCGGGTCGCCTCGAATTTAAACGCGCCGGTCTTGTTGATGGTAGCGCCGACCACCGCATCGCCGGCATGCTTCTCGACCGGTATCGATTCCCCGGTTACCATGGATTCATCCACAGAGGAATACCCTTCCTTGATGACGCCGTCCACCGGGACCTTCTCGCCCGGCCTTACAACGATGATATCGCCGATCTCCACATCCTCGATCGGCAGGTCTGCCTCTGTTGAGCCCCTGACCACCCGCGCGGTCTTTGCCTGAAGCCCGATCAGTTTCTTGATCGCCTCCGAGGTCCGGCCCTTTGCCCTGGCCTCAAAGAGCCTGCCCAGGAGGATCAGCACGATGATGGTTGCTGCGGTGTCAAAGTAGACCCCTGCTGAATATCCCCTGATCGCAAAGACAGAAGGGAAAAAAGTGGCGATAACGCTGTAGACGTAGGCGGACGTGGTGCCGACGGCGATGAGCGTGTTCATGTTCGTTGTCCTGTGGCGGGCGGCTGCCATGGCGCCGGTATAGAACTGCCGGCCTATCCAGAACTGCACCGGGGTTTCGATGATGAGCTGGAGGAGGAAATTCACGCGCATGGGAATGGGCATGATCCTCGACAGGCCGACCATGTCCCATTGCATGAGGATAAAGACAGGCGCCGCGAGGATGGCGCCGATGATCACCTTGCGCCTGAGCGTCAGGTAGGCCTGCTGCCGCTCCCGCTGCTCCTTCTCGACGATGTCTTCGCCTTTTTCAGCCTCCACCACCTCGTATCCAGCCTCCTTTACCGCCTTTCTGAACTCCCGTATGCCCGCCTGGGAAGGAAAATACTCGATGGTCGCCTTTTCCGTGGCAAAGTTGACTGAGGCCGAAACAACGCCGACAAGAGACCGGAGCGCATTCTCAACAGCAGCAACGCAGGCAGCACAGGTCATCCCCTTTATGGGAAGGGTGATCATAGACAGCGTCACCCCGTAGCCCAGGTCGCTGACCACCTTTATGAAATCGCCGACAGAGACGACCGTCGGGTCATAGACGACCGTCGCCTTTTCGGCCGCGAAGTTCACCGAAGCGCTCGATACGCCCCTGAGGCCTGAGAGCCCCTCCTGTATATTCGCCGCGCACGAGGCGCACGACATCCCTGATACCGGGAGATCAAGTCTGCTTTCAGAGCCGGTGCTGCTATCCGTCATTGTCTCCTCCTGCCGGTCCCTCTATGATTTTTTCTATCTCAACCCTGTTTTGTCTGAATCCGAGGAAGACCTTGTCTCCTATCACAAGGGTCGGAGTTGCCATCCTGCCGTGTTTCTCGATGAGTTCCTCCCTGGCCGCCCTGTCCGCCACATTCTTGTCTGTGAATCCGACGCCCTTTGCCGAAAGATACACCTTCAGGTCATGGCAGTCGGGTCAGTCAGGTGCTGAATAGACCGTGATCTCAACGTCCTGCTTCACGCATCCTCCTCTGAGCCTTATATAGTTTCATATATATTTGATTATACCACCGATAACCCTGCCGGCGCATTTCCTTATTACATTGTATCTCATAACCAGGCGGGATGGACTTCACCCACTTGATCTGTCCGGAGTGCATGAAAAAACTCTATCCGGAATTTGCAAAGAGTTGTATCCGCGGGGGCCGTGACAAACCGGCGGTCAGTTCTCTCCTGCGGGGACTGTAGTCCTGAAGCATGCGAAGTTCTTGATGTTTCCGTCATAATCCCCTACCGTGAGGTCCATGACGCCGTTGCTGAAGATCACCGAAGGGCTGCTGTGGTTCTGGACGCGGATTCCGGGAAGGTCATCGTCCCTGGTGAAGACTATCCCCTTCGAGGGGCCGACGCCGGCGCTGAAGGTGAGTATCCTTCCGTCCTGTTCACCTGCGAGAAGATATATCTTCCCCTCATCCCGGTAAAGCGCAGGCGTTGCGAAGCGGTTGACCCGCACCTGACGGAAGCTCTCCTCCATCTCCCTCCAGACAGGCAGTCCGTCCTTTCCCTGCTCATACCGGAAGCCCCGGACCCTGCCTTCCGCGTCTCCCACGACCAATTCCCACCTGCCGTCTCCATCCAGGTCAAAGACAGTTGGTGAGGCATGCGGAAATTTAGGGAGGTTTCTGAAGAAGCCCTTCACCTCAACCCATGCCGGCCTCCCGGCAGCAGCAGCATTGCGGAAGGCCCTGAGTATGCCGTCCTGCTGGCCGGTGATCAGCAGGTAATCCCCCTGCCAGCGGGTGAGGAGGCCGCGGGAGAATCCGGAGAGTTTGACGCCCTTGAAAAAACCGGGCCGTTCCTTCCAGGGAAGACCTTCCCCGGAAGGAAGGTACTCGAAGAGCCGGAGTTCACCATAGATATTGCCCAGCACCATCACCGGCCGGCCATCCATCTCTCCGTGGGCAGGGGCGCAGGCAGGCCCCGACAGGATGCGGCCTGAGAAGAAGGACTTCTCTTCTTCCCAGTCGTGGTAGTTGCCGGCGCGGTTCCTGAAGTAGTAGAGTTGTCCATTGCTGTCTGAGACCACCAGGTCCTTCACGTCAGGATCAGAGCCATCCACGAAGGTGGGCGAGGCAAAGGTCCCCACCGGCAGTCGCAGGCTGCCTTTTTTCCAGACGCCCTTTCCGTCCGCAGATCTCTCGATGATGTGCAGCGTGCCCCTGTCATTCCCCGCGATCACGATTATCCTGTTGCGGACGGATACGGCCGCAGGCGCCGCATACATCCCGAGTTTTATCCCCCTGAAGAAATCCCTGTCCTGTGCGAATACCACCTGCTTGCCGGTGCTCTTATTTCTGTAGTACGAGAGGCTGCCGGTCGAATTCCCGACGATGAGGTCGAGCCTCCCGCTGTTTCTGAAGAGCGCCGGCATGGCGTCATTGCCCACCCTGATCTCGGGCGCGTCCATCAGCTCCCAGACAGGCGCGGCCGGGGTCCCGGTGTTCCGGTAAAAGAGGACCCTTCCTGAATCGGACGAAAAACCGCCGGTCCCCACGACCACCTCGATCCTTCCGTCGCCATCTATGTCTCCAACTGCGGGAGATGAAAAGGCGCCTGCCCGTATGCCCCTGAAATACCCCTCCACAAGTTTCCACGAAGGCCGCTCCCTGGAGCCAGTATTCCTGTAAAGGAGCAGACCTCCTTCCTTTGTCCCGATGATCATCTCGGCCATGCCGTCATTATCCAGATCGAAAAATACCGGCCGCACAAATGGAAGAACGTCAAGACCGCACCTGTTGAATACCGACGCCGTATTCTCCTCGCAGGAAAGCACGCTCTTTGTGCGGACCGGCGGAGCGGGTTTTTCTTCAGGCATTGATACAGGGCGTTCGGGAAGAGCGGGAGGAGCGGGGGGCGGAGGCATGATCTCCTCCTTCGGCGCGCAGGACAGCGGAACCACACTCAACAGCAGTACAACAAGCAGACGCCGCAACAGAGACTTCATACAGATTCCCCCGGCCGCCTGAAGGCGGCCGGGGTCTCAACACCTCTTCTACTTGACGATGACTTCGAAATGGACCCGTCTGTTGGTGCGGGCCTCCACAGATTCCTTGTTCCTGGGAGTCGGGATCTCGGGCATGGCCAACCGGGTTTCACCGTAGGCTATGGTCGCAAGCCTGTCGGAGTCTATGCCGGCCTTGACGAGATACTCCTTTACTGCGTTCGCCCTGCGCTCGCTCAGGGCCATGTTGTATTTCTCCGGGCCGTGGGCGCAGGCATGGCCTTCGATCTGGACCTTCATGCCCTGGTTGGCCTTGATCGTCTGGATATTCTTCCCGAGGATCTCTTTGGCAACAGGCGTGAGCGTCGCCTTGTCGAAATCAAAATGGATGTCCTCAAGGATGATCTTTACCGGCTCGGCCTTCGGCGTCTCCGACGCGGGAGCAGGCTTGGCCGCCTCAGGCGCAGGAGCAGGGGCAGGCTTCGGCGCTTCCGGCGCAGGAGCGGGCTTGGCCGCCTCAGGCGCAGGAGCAGGGGCAGCCGGAGCTGCTTTCGGCGTCTTTCCTCCAAAGGCAAAGGTGAGTCCCACGGTCACCGCGAGATTATGATAGTTGGTCATCACATCGCGGACATCCGCCCTCAGGCCCACATCCTTGGCAAAGTAATACTTGATGCCAGCGCCTATGTCGGCAAGAAACTTGCCGTGAGAATCCTTGCCCTCAGGCTTGTTGTTCGCCCCGCCGACGCCGGCAAAGACAAAGGGGGTGAGGGACTTTTCAGGCATGAAGTGGTACAGGGCATCGGCCTGGTAGAGCGTGGCCCGGGATTCCACATAGCTGTAAGCGCCTTCAATACCCCAGTGCGGGGTGAAATTATACCCGGCCCGCATGCCGTACATAGCCTTGCTCGAAAAATCCGGTGAAGACCCGTATACGCCCAGAAACGGTCCAAGTTCAAAGCTGCCCTCGCGGATCTCAGCCCCTAATGCAACAGGGAAAAACAACAATACAGCCAAGAAAAACAATACAATCCTTTGCATAATCCCTCCTGTCTTAAAAAGGATAAAAAATTTATTCAATGATACGTCGAAATAAGGGTCCTGTCAATCGCGAAGAAGGATGCAGGGGTACTAATACTTGAGGATCTCGAGGTAATCTCTCAGGTCCTGCTCCTCGAAACCGCCGGCCCTGAGCTTCCTGACAGTGAAGTCATCGACAGCGCGCTCTCTGCTGCCTTTGTATGCGGGCTCGAGCCTGATCGCCTGGTTCATCGCCGCTGCCGCGTCTCCATACTTGCCGAGGCTGTTGAAACACAGGGCAAGCCGCAGGTAAGGGATGCCCAGGTCCGGGGCGCGCTTGATCGCCTCCCTGAAAGAGGCGATCGCGGAGTCGTATTTTCTGAGACGATAGTATGCGTTGCCGAGGTTGATGTACGCCTTCTCGGCAGTGGGATAGAGAGGATTGGAGAGGGCCTTATGATAAAAGGCTATAGCCTCGTCATACCTGCCCATCTTCTCATAGGCATAGCCGAGGTTGTTGTACGCTTCGGAATAGTCCCTGTCCTCCTTTGCCGCCTTTTCGAAATATTCCACTGACTTTTGGGGCTCTTCGAAATGCAGCAGGTATATGATGCCGATGGCGGTCAGCACCTCCTTGTTGTGCGGATCGAGTTCAAGGGCCTTGTGCATCTCTACGAAGGCCTGCTGCACCTTGTTCTCGTTGAGGTATGAGACGCCTATCTTATAATGGGCTATGGCCTCCTGAGTTTTTTCTCCCGAGCGCGTGGTCGCGCATGAACAAATAAGCGCAAGGCATACAGCCACTGCCGCTGTCTTCACCCGTCAGACCTCCTTGGCGTAACCGTGACTATGAACAGAATACGATGATTATACCCTATATCTGTGATTAAGGCCACGAGGACGCCTGCCCCGGCAACAGGGCGATCACTGATGCGCGGCCATGAGCTGGCCGCAGGCGGCGAGGATGTCCTGCCCCCTGCTCTCCCGGATAAGGGCGGTCAGGTGGTGATCCGTCAGAACCTTCTGGAAGGCGAGGACCCGCTCCACGGAAGGACGACGAAGATCCGCGCCGGCATGCGGGTTGAATGGTATGAGGTTGATCTTGCAGCGTATGCCGTGAACCAGCTTCACGAGCCGCGCCGCGTCGGCAACAGAGTCGTTCACCCCGCTTAGCAAAACGTATTCGAAGGTGATCCTCCTTCGCGGGCTGAGGGGATACGCACGGCAGGCGTCCAGGAGCTGCTTCAGGGGATATTTCCTGTTCACAGGCATGATATCGTCTCTTGTCTTGTCCGTAGTCGCATTCAGGGACACGGCAAGGTTCACCTCGGGGGCGCGCTCGGCCAAAGGCCTCATCCGGGGGACAAGCCCCGCGGTCGACAGGGTGATCCTCCGCTTCGAAATGCCGACAAGGGAGGTGATCCTCCAGAGCGCCTCCACGACCTCATCGAAATTGGCAAGGGGCTCGCCCATCCCCATGAGGACGATATTGCTTACCGCGCGGCGGGGCCCGAGCATGCGGTTGACAGCCACAACCTGGTCAACGATCTCGAAGGCCCTGAGGTTCCTCAGTAGACCAAGACGTCCGGTGAGGCAGAACCGGCAACCCATGGCGCAGCCGACCTGGGACGAGATGCAGAGAGTAAGGCGGTCCTCATCCGGGATAAGGACTGATTCGATAGTCCGGCCGTCTTCCAGGCGGAAGAGAAACTTCTCGGTTCCGTCAGAAGACAGCCGCCTGTCAGCCGCCTCAAGGGAACTGATATATGCGGTCTTTTCAAGCCTTCCTCGAAGGTCGCGCGAAAACTCGGTGATGTCCGCAAGTGAGGAAGCGTGTTTCTGATATATCCAGCGCAGGAGCTGGCCTGCGCGGAAACGCGGCAGGCCGGCATCTCCGACAAAGCGGAAGACCTCATCTTTGGACAGCGCCTTAAGATTGATACGTTCGGACAAGGCAAACAACTTACTCCTGAACGATCTCTTCGAGGATAATATCGAACACCAGGTTCTTCCCCGCAAGGGGGTGGTTGCAATCCATGGTGACCGTAGTGTCCGTGAGGTCCAGCACCGTGACGACCACCGGCGCGCCGTCCGCGCGGTAGAGCTGGAGCTGCCGGCCGATGGCGGGCTGCAACTCTCCAAGTCGCGCCCTGTCCCACTGGAATACCCGCTCGGGACGGTGCGGACCGTACGCGTCCTCCGCGTTCATGCGCACTGTTTTCTGTTCTCCTGCCTTCATGCCCAGGACGCCCTGTTCGAGTCCTGCGAGGAATTCTCCGCTGCCCACCTTCAACTCAAGGGACGCGCCCCCGTCTGACGAATCGAAGACAGTTCCGTCCTCGAGTTTGCCGGTAAAATGTATCCGTATGACATCACCCTGCTTGACCACTGACATGCGACACCCCCTTTAAACTTGTCTTTTATTATAAAACGTGCGGCGCCTTAAAAGACAGGGAAAAACTTTCCGCGGGCAGGGGAGATGCGAAGGCAGACTCCGCAGTGTCTGATAAAAAGCAGGCCGCAGCCCTGTCACAACGGGCTGCGGCCTCACGCTGCTGAAAGATATCCTGCAAGCCCAACCGGTTTCCCGATCAGTGATGCTGGTGCATCCCGTTGCCCGCGGGCGTGTCATCATGGCCGTCGTCCGCGTCGCGCATCATCATCCCGCGCTTGCCCATCATACCCATGGGACCAGCCGCCATGCCGCATTCATCCATCATGCCGCATTCGCCCGCCATTCCGCACATCGGCTGCATCCCGGTCATAGCTGCAAACTTCTTCCTCTGTTCAGGGGTCAGTTTTGCCTTGACCTCCTCGCGGGCCTTGATATGGAGCATCTTTAATTCAGCGCGAAGACCCTCGATCTGCCTGACCTTCGAATCCACTGCCTTCAGATCCACCGGGTCCTTTGCCAGCATCTCCTTCAGGTCAAGCTGCATGACCTCGATGTCAGCCCCTTTCCTGATGAACTCCTTCTTCGCGTTGAGGTGGATCGCCTTTACCTCGCTGACCTGCTTTTCATCCAGTCCCAGGGCGGACATCCGGTCCATCATCATATGGTCAGCCATCTCCATCCTCATTCCGGCCATGCCCTTTCCCATACCCATGCCTTTGCCGCATCCGCATGTTGCTGCCTGGGAAACGCCCAACAGCCCGAGCATCAGCACAACCACCGCCGCAAGCATAAGAATCTTTTTCATCGTGTTCTCCTTTCCCGATTCGATGCAAGAGTTTTGCGCAGCCGGAATATCTCCGGCGCAGAATTAATAAATAGACCGCAGTCTGCCGGTCTTCCGGTCAAAGAGCACCCGGTCAACCTGCCGGTCATCCTTGTAGATAACCGCCTCGATGAACCTCCCCCTGTGCAGGATATTTCCCACCTGATATCCCCTGTCGCGATAATACCTGTCCATCACCCTCACCGCCGCATCCTGCTGAAGAACATCCCTGCACGCGCCGTACATGGCGCATTCGGCACAGTAATCGCCATAGGGCGTCACCCGGCTGTCATCAGCATGCAGCGGCAGGATCGACAACACCGTCAGAACAGCAATGATCAATACTATGTATATGTATTTGAGCATCAGCGCCAAACCTTCTTATCTACACGATACTGAGCAGTCATGAAGAAAATATGAAGGGGCCTCACAAACTGCGCAGGCCGAGCACCTCGACCACCTTGTTCCTGGAAGACTGCCCGCGGATGACTCTCACGTCCGACTTCCTGACCCCCAGCGCCTCCGCTATCACCTCAACAAGCTGTTCATTGGCAGCCCCCTCCACCGGAGGGGCGGTAAGTTTTACCTTCAGCATGCTGCCGAGCGCCCCGACGATCCCCTTCTTCGAGGAGCGGGGCTCCACCCTCACCTCGATGGTGATTCCGCGGCCGGTCTTCCGGTACGGGATCGTTATGTCCTGTCCTTTACCGGCAGCCATACCCGGAACACCGACCCTTCCCCAACAGCGCTCTTCACGTCGATTCGCCCTCCCATGACATCCACCAGCTCCTTGACAATCGCAAGTCCGAGCCCGATGCCGCTTGACCCTGAGCCGCGGTAGAACCTCCTGAACACGTCTCCCAGCCTGTCAGCGGGTATGCCTTCCCCCGAGTCCCTCACTTCGACAAAAAACATCTTTTTCTCGCTTCCGTAATCCACCCATACACCGCCCCTGTCGGTATACCGTATGGCATTGGCAAGGACGTTCTGCATGATCCTCTCAAGCTTGTCGGCATCAGTGAAGACGTGAAGGGGACGTTCGGAGACGAGCCGCATCCGGAGCCCTTTCTCCGCTGCCAGGGGCTGCAGCTTCGAGAGCATGCCGGCAAGAAAGCCGGGGAGATCTACGCCGGTGTAACGGCGCTCGGCAAAGAAACTCGCCTCAGCCTTCGTGATGTCCTCGATCCCGGCTACCAGCATGATGAGCTTCTCGATCTCCATGCGGACATGCTCAAGGCCTGTATCCCGGTCCTCTACTACTCCGTCGACCATCGCCTCCACGTTCGCCTTCATCACCGCAAGCGGGGTGCGCAGCTCGTGGGCGATGTTCGAGGTGAGGTGCTTCCTGAGCGCCTCCTCCCGCTGGAGCGCCTCTGCCATGAAGTTGAAGCTCCCCGCCAGCTTGCTCACCTCGTCCCTGCCGGAGCCGTCCGCGACCCTGATGCTGAAGTCGCCGCTTCCGAGCGCCTCCACCGCATCCTTGAGGCGATTGAGGGGCCTTGACAGAAAGAGGATGAAGATGACCGAGAGAAAAACAGCCCCGCCGCCGGCGATGGCAAAGGAGATGTATAGAAACTCCCGTCCCCGGCGTTTGAACATCATCTCCTTTTCACTGGCGCTTCCCACGCTGATCAGGGGCCGGGCGTACATGGTTCCGATCTCCCTCCCTTCCATATAGAGTGGATACGACTCGAACTCGCCGCTGCCGGAGTCGAGGTTCACCATGCCCTGCATCCTCCGCCTCATCGCCGGGGAGAGCATTCCCATGACGTCCATAGACGTTACCAGGGTCCTTCCGCCCGCATCCTCGATTTTCGTATCGAACCCGAGCATCACCGCCCAGTGGACAGCCTCGTGAAGCGACCGTTCATCCCATCCGTCGTCACGGTAACTCCCCTCAACAGAGGCGAGGACCCAATAAAGCTTGTCCTCGCGGGCGCCGCTGGCATATTCCCCGAAGTCGCGCGTGATGAAGTATTCGTAGATGAGGTTTGAGATAAGCGCAATCGAAATGACCGCGAAGAAGGCGAGGAAGAGCTTAGTCCTCATCAGGAGAGCCCGTGAATTTGTATCCCGTGCCGTAGACGGTCCTGATAAAATCGGGTTCCTTCGAGTCCTGTTCTATCTTGTGGCGGAGGTTCTTTACATGCGCGTCGATCGTCCGGTCGCTGCCTTCGAAATCATACCCCTGGGCGATGTTGAGGAGCTGTTCCCTGGAGAAGATCCTTCCTGGACGTTCGGCCAGGGAGAGGAGTATCTTGAATTCCGTCGGGGTCAGGACAACAGGCTCTCCCTTCCTGAAGACCTCTCTCGTCTCCAGGTCGATGGTGAGCGCTCCCTTGTTGAAGCTCATCCCCTGTCTCTTCGCCCTCCCCGCCCTGCGCAACTGGGCCTTCACCCGCGCCACTAATTCACGGGGGCTGAAGGGCTTTACGACATAGTCGTCCGCCCCGAGGCCGAGCCCCCGGATGCGGTCTTCCTCGCCGCTCTTGGCTGTAAGCATGATGACCGGCGCGTCGGACCTCTCGCGGATGATGCGGCACAATTCCTCTCCCTGCATATCAGGGAGCATGAGGTCCAGAACAACAAGGTCAAACGGCTCCTTGAACAGATCAAGCGCCTGTGCGCCGGTGGCCGCAAGCCGCGCCACGTAGCCTTCCCTGTCGAGATAGGCCCTGATGATCTCGGCTATCTTCCGTTCGTCTTCAATAATGAGGATCGTCTCTTTGTGTCCTGTATCCATATACCCATTCACCGAGGGCAAGCGTCATCAGCGTAAGCAGCGCCCCTGCTATTACATCTACCACATAATGGTATCTACAGTAAACCGTCGCAAGAATAAGGGCGGTAACAAAGGGAAGAAACCACCGGAAGAGCCGCCGTTCGAAGCGGAAGGCCAGAAAAAGCACGGTAAGGGCAACGCCGGTATGCCCGCTCGGAAAGGCGTCGCGTTTGACACCTTCGAGTCGGTTGAGGAGTTCCTGGATAGGGCCTGCGACAAGCCATCCTTCGAGGTCCCTCGTCTGCAGATGGCTCATGGTGAAGCGCGGTCCCAGAGCAGGCATGAGCAGGTAACCGGCATAGGAAAGGTAAAAGCAGAGCATGATGAAAAAAAGCGCCCGGTCAAAGGCGGGATTGCGCCGGAAGATAAGTACTGCACCGAGGGTGATCGGCAGGAAGTAATAGCTCGAATACGCGATCTGCAGGAGGTCCGTCAGCGGGGGCCGGACAATCTTTTCGATCGCAACAGTGGGGTGGCAGCCGAAGAGGAGATAATCGATGCGAATGAGAAGAGGGTCGATATCCCGGGGGTTTATCGCATGCACGATCCGGCCGAGGCTGTCAAAGATGACAAGGATAGAGACCGTCGGGAAGACAAGATCATAAACGAACCGCAGCGCCTTCCCCTTGTCCTTCAGCGCAATGAGGACCGCCTGCGCCCCTATCAGCCCGAGATAGACCCCGATCAGGAGAACAGGGCCTTCCACCTTTTGATTAAAAACAATGGTCAAAACGGTAAGGAAGGACAGAAAACAGATATTGAGGATGTCAGCCGGCCTGCCGGACAGAAACCGCCTGATCACAGCCTGTTCAGCGCCCGCCGCAAGGCCCGCTCTTTTTTGGAGAGCATCCGGGGGCTTCCCTTCATGCCGACAGAGGATGTGTCGTCTTCATCGCCGGATGAATCGCAGCAGCCGGGGTCTTCTGTCGCGGCGCGTCCCAGCGCACGCAGGAAGAGGTCCGAAGGCACCGGGACCGACCCGGCAGACCAGGCGTGGGATGCGATGTCCCTGTCGGAACTCACCACGATCCATTCCCTCCGGTCACTGCTGATGGTCCGCTTTACAACTGTATCCGCGGTATCACCCAGACGCGAGTAGATGACCCTGATGCCGCCCGTTGTCAGCGTCTCCTCGTGACGGCCTCCGGACTTCCAGCCGTCGAAGACGACCGTGATATCGTGTCCCTTGGTCTTCCTGTAGCCGCTAAGCGCCCTGATAAGCTCGTCGCGCTCTTTTGCCAGATCGCCGTGCGCTGTGCCTATGAGATTGTACCCGTCAATAATGATAGAAGCCATTGGTTGTGTTCCCTGTTCCCGCTGACGGCGGAGCACAATGAATGATAAAAGGAAACAGCAGCCTATTGCAATAAGATATCTATGCAGCCGCTCGATGATTGTTGCATCATCACATGGACTGTTGGTGTCATGTTAGCCAGAGGACACCCTAAATCCGCGATTAGAAAAAAAGAGATGATAAAAAAACCTCGTTAATGTGATAAGTTTAAGGTTGAATAGACGCAAAAACATATCACCAACGAGGTGAAATAATGATGACACAAACGGTGCTT
>JAKAGF010000220.1 GCA_021825805.1 Nitrospirota bacterium | reverse complement strand
ATGTCAACTTGCGACCGGAATTCCTTTACAATAAGAGATGCCTGAATATCTCTACATCCACATTCCCTTCTGCGTCGGAAAGTGCCTGTATTGCGACTTTCTCTCCATCCCCTTTGATGAGGCGCTGGCGGAAAGATATGTCAACGCGCTCTGCGGGGAAATGGCGATGAGAAAAGATTCAGCAGGCACGCTCAGGACGATCTATATCGGCGGAGGAACGCCATCCATACTCAGTGATAAATTGTTCTCCACGCTCTTTGCCTGTCTCAAAGCCAATTTCCTCTTTTCATCATCAGCCGAGATCACGGTGGAGGCGAACCCCGGCACTATGAGCGGCTCGGCGGTCCGGCATATGGCGTCTCTCGGCGTGAACCGGATCAGCATGGGGGCGCAGTCATTCGATGACGATGAACTCAGGACGCTTGGCAGGATTCATTCAAGCAGGGAGGCCATACTATCCGCCGGATTGATCAGGGAATCCGGCTTCGAAAACTTTTCCCTTGACCTCATGTACGGGATACCCGGCCAGACGATCACGACATGGAGGGAAACATTGTCGCAGGCTGTCAGCCTCAGGCCTAAGCACATATCCGCCTATGAACTCACGCCGGAACCAGGAACGCGTTTATACGAACTCATCGGAAGCGGCCGGCTGGTCATGCCTGATGAAGATTCCATCATGGAGATGTTAGACGCCGGCCTGGAGCGTCTTTCATCATACGGCTATGAACACTACGAGATCTCAAATTATGCGCTGCCGGGATACCGCTGTCAGCATAACCTCAATTACTGGGACAGGGGTAAGTACATCGGTCTCGGGGCGGGCGCCCATTCCTTTTCAAAAGATATCAGATCACAGAACCTCGGCGATATTACGGGATATATTGAATGCCTTGAGCGCTCCGAACTCCCCCTTGAAAAATCCGCACCCATCGGGCCTGAAGAGGCGATGCGCGAGATGATATTCCTCGGCCTGAGGAAGACGGAGGGCATGGCTCTGCACACATTAGCCGCCTCAGGGCTTGACATCCCCGGCTGTTGCGCTGATCTTCTGGATGAAGGCTATCTCCGGATCAAAGGAAATTCCCTGTGCTTCACGCAAAAGGGCCTGGCCATATCCAACGAACTGCTCGTCCGGATCTTCGGCCGTCTCGGCCTCTGAGTCAGGCAGCCCCGCCCCGCCGGACGTCACCTTCCACTTCTATCCGTAGAGCTTCTTGATGAGCCATGCCATATTCTGTCCCAGTTCCCTGAAGGTGGTCATGCCCTCTTCGTCCTTGAGAATCTCTCCGGGGTTCCTGCCGTAGCCGAGGTTCCAGTAGCTCGATCCCGGCATGATCATATGGCTGATCCCAAAAAAGAAATTGATGCTCGAGTAGACATGGGTTGCGCCCGCCCTGCGCGCAGCGACCACGGCAGCTCCGACTTTCCTTTTAAAAAGATGGTTGTTGGCGCGGGCCACGAGGCCGGCCCGGTCGATAAAGGCCTTCACCTCTGTGGACACGTTGCTGAAATACGTGGGCGAGCCTATGAGCACCCCTTCCGCCTCGACCATCTTCCGGACACAGGAATTCAGGATATCCTGCTGGATGCACTTCATGTCCTTGTTCTCAAAGCACTTGTAACAGGCCCTGCACCCCCTGATGTCCGACCCTCCCAACTGCACCAGCTCCGTCGCGATCCCCTCCTTGCTGATCTCATCGAGACACGTCCTGAGCGCGATCGAGGTATTGCCTTCCTTCCTCGGGCTGCCGTTAAACGCCACTACCTTCATCGTACACCTCCCTGACACGCAGTTTTTCAAATCGCCGCATCGCTCCCCCCATCCTTCTCTCAGGCCCTGCCTGCGCTGCCGACATATCGCGCAAAGTCCACACCTATGGACTGACCCGCCATCCGCCACCTGTCAGCAACCGGCGCTGAATAGATCAATCTCAGGTCAGGGGGAGCCACGAGCCAGCTGTCTCCCATCAGCTCCGCCTCAAGCTGATTGGCCGTCCACCCTGAAAACCCGAGGGTGAAGATGAACCGGGACGGTCCCTTTCCCCTGGTGATATCGAGCAGCGCCTCCTTCGATGCGGTAACCCCCAGATCGTCGGTGATCCTGATTGCGCCGTGCCGGTCTTCAAACGGAGAGAAGAGAAGGTATCCCTGGTCGGCCTTGACAGGCCCTCCGTAATATACCGGGAAATCCACAGCCGCGCTCTCCATCCCCAGCGCCTCCGTCAGGGGTCTGATACTTTTCATCAGGACCCTGTTGACGACCAATCCAAAGGCGCCCACGCCCGAGTGCTCGCAGACAAGCACTACCGAATGCCGGAAGTTCGGATCCTCGAGTCCGGGGACAGCGACCAGGAGCTTTCCGGTGATATTACGCAGGTCCATCAGCCGACGCGCCTCACCGGCCTGTCCTCCGGTTCGCCTTGCAACAGCTCCCGTCGAAGCCCTTGGCATATCGCTTCATTTCCGACGCCGCTTCCGTCATCTCGCCGTAGTGCATATATCTCCGCCACCGGGAGGACTCCCAATCCTCAATGCCGGATTTCCCGGTCCGCTATGAGACTCCGAGTATCCTTCCCTGAAGCCGACCGTTGGCCTCCCCCTCCCAGACAACCGGCACGCCGTTCACCAGCACATAATGAACGCCTTCAGGTCCCTGGAAGGGATCATCAAACGTGGATCTGTCCCTGACCCGGCCGGGATCAAAAATAACAAGGTCGGCAAACATGCCCTCCCGGATTGATCCCCTCCCCCTCAGGCCGAATGTTTCCGCTGCCAGCGAGGTCGCCCTGCGGACAGCCTCCTGGAGAGAAAAGAGCCCTTCCTCCCTGACAAAGCCGCCTATGAGGCGGGGAAAGGCGCCAAATCCGCGGGGATGGGGCTTGCCGGTCCTCGTCGGCCCGTCAAAGGAGCGAGCGGAACTGTCCGTCCCGACCATGCAAAAGGGAAGGGATAGGAACTTCCTCAGATTCTCCTCGTTCATGGAAGCAAAGATCGCCCCCACCCGGAGCCGTTCTTCCATGAGAACCTGAAAGACCGCCTCTATCGGGCTGAGCCCCAGCTTCTCGCTGATGTCTTCGATCGACTTTCCTTCCATCCAGCGGTTCTTCTCAGATGCAACGGATGCGACAGTCACTCTTTTCCAATAATCACTGCCGGACGCCTGGTCGAGCATTTCACGGGCAATCCTCTTTCTCTGAACCGGGTCCTGCAGCCTCTTCAATTCCGCATCATTTCCGCCGTCATACGTCCAGGCAGGTAGTAGTGCATCAAGATCCGTGCTCGAGGCTGTATAAGGATACCGGTCGCAGGTAATCAGGATGCCTGAAAGACGGGTCTCAAGAAGCAGGCTGATGAGATCATCCGCCTTGTGCCAATTTTTTTGGCCGGCTGTCTTTATATGGGAGATATGGACCCTCGCGCCCGATTCCCTACCGATGCGGACGACCTCGCGGGCAGCCTCCAGAAGCTCATCCCCCTCGCTCCTCATATGGCTTGTGTAAATCAGGTTCCTTTCCGCCAGCGGACGCGAAAGCCCCACCAGTTCATCCGTGTCCGCAAAAAGACCCGGGGGATAGATGAGCCCCGTCGAAAGACCGATGGCGCCCTGATCAAGGGTCTCGTTCAGCAGCCTCTTCATCTCGGAAAACTCCCGGGCTTCAGGCTCCCGGTCATCATATCCAACTACCGATCCGCGGATATTGCCGTGCCCGGCAAGAACAGCCATGTTCACGGCGATGCCTCTTTTCACGACCAGACGGAAGTATTCTTCAAGCGTGTGCCACCGCTCGGATATCCCCAGCTCCTTCAGGTCCTCTTCACGCCGCTCACAGGCCTTATCGAAAAGCGGGGCAGCGGACATGCCGCAGTTGCCGATAATCTCGGTGGTAATGCCCTGGGATATCTTGCCCTCAGCGCGCGGATCAGCCAGGATAGTGAAATCTGAATGGCTGTGGGTATCGATGAACCCAGGCGCAACGGCGAGACCCTGAGCATCGATAAACATCGCAGCCTCCGCGCCTCCGGCCCTCCCTATAAAGGAAAAACGGTCCCCGGTTATTCCGACATCAGCGGCAAACGGATCAGATCCGCTGCCGTCAAAAACCATTCCGCCGCGGATGATTATATCAAAGCCGGTTTTCGCCATGATCGCCTTCCGTGAAAAAGACCTCAGGGGACCTCATGCTCTCGACGAACATCGGCATGAGAAATCC
>JAKAGF010000219.1 GCA_021825805.1 Nitrospirota bacterium | reverse complement strand
CCTCCTCCCCTGGCTGCGGCAGCAGGGGCACGAGACCTTTGTTGACAGCGAAACAGCCTCTGTCCTTGATATCAGGGGTTTTTCCCGTCCGGAGATCGCTGCGTTGGTTGACGTTGTCTTCGTGCTCGGCGGAGACGGCACCATGTTGAGCGTCAGCAGGCTGGTGGCGCATGCGGGCATTCCTATCCTCGGGATCAACCTGGGGGGCATGGGGTTCATCACCGAGATCAACAGGAATGAAATCCGCGAGGCGGTGGAGCGCGTTGTCTCCGACCGGTTTTCCGTTGAAGAGAGGCTCATGCTCAATGCCGCTGTCAGACGGAGCGGGGAAAAGGTCTCCGCATACACGGTCCTCAATGACGTGGTTATCAACAAAGGGGCCCTCGCCCGGATCATCGACATGGAGACCTTCATAAACGGCACCTATGTGACGACGTTCAAGGCGGACGGACTGATCATCTCGACGCCGACCGGTTCCACGGCATATTCCCTTGCCGCCGGGGGACCGATCATCTATCCTACCTTAGACAGCATCGTGCTGACGCCGATCTGTTCGCATACGCTGACCAATCGTCCGCTCGTCCTGCCGCATGACGTGGCGATCGAGGTGACCCTCAAGACACTGAGCGAGGACGTCTACCTGACCCTTGACGGACAGGTCGGCTTTTCCCTGCGTATGGACGACGCGCTCGAGATCAGCAGGTCTGCCTTCAAGACGAGGCTCATTGTCCCGGACGAACGGGACTACTTCAAGATACTCAGGACAAAACTCAAGTGGGGAGAACGCTGATGCGGCTGCATAACGGTCTGTCCGGCAGGATGCGATCATGAGTTCCGACCGGGTAGGGGACATCAGGTCGGTTCTTGAATTCTATGAGGCGATGGGCATCGACCGCATCCCGGTGACGCTCGTTGAAGCAAAAAGTAGTGCCCGGGCTCCGCAGCGGCAGCGGCAGGACGCCGCGGATGCCGCGCTGACAACGGACGAAAAAAGAGAAAGGCTTGCCGCGCTCAGGGAGGAGATCGGAGATTGCGCAAGGTGCAAGCTCTCGGAGCGCCGGACGAAGATCGTTTATGGCGATGGCGACCCTGGGGCGCGCATTATGTTTATAGGCGAAGGGCCGGGCAAGGAAGAAGACCTCCAGGGGCTTCCCTTTGTGGGAGACGCGGGGATGCTCCTGACGCGGCTGATCGAGAAGATGGGGCTCGGGAGGAGCGATGTCTATATCGCCAATATCGTCAAATGCAGGCCCCCCTTGAACCGCGACCCGGAAGACGATGAGATCGCCACCTGCAGGGGGTTTGTTGAGCGGCAGGCGTCGATCATCAGGCCGGAGGTGATCGTCACCCTGGGGAGGATCGCCCTGCAGACCCTTCTGGACAACCCAAAGCTGCGGATAACCGCGGCACGGGGAAAGTTCTACGACTATAAGGGCATCCCGCTTATGCCGACGTTTCATCCAGCCTATCTGCTCAGGAATCCCGGCGACAAGTGGAAGACATGGGCTGATGCGCAGAAGGTGATGGAGAGGATAGGGATGAAGTGAACCGTGGATAAACCCCGGTATTCGGAGGAATAAATGGACGTCTTATGGGCACCCTGGAGGATGGAGTATATCAAGTCGCCTGACAAGAAGAAACAGGCGAAATGCGTATTCTGCGAGAAGCTCGAAACGAACCAGGACAGGGAAAATCTTCTGCTTTATCGCGGCAGGCATAATTTCGTGGTGATGAACCCGTTCCCTTACAATAACGGCCACCTCATGGTCCTGCCCTACCGGCATGTGCCGACACTTGAGGGGCTCGAAGACGAGGCGCTTCTTGACTTCATGAAGGTGACGCAGCGGTCCCTCGACGCCGTACGGCAGGCGATGTCGCCCGAGGGGTTTAATATCGGGATCAATTTCGGCACGGTTGCGGGTGCCGGTCTGGGCGAGCACGTGCATATGCATATCGTACCCCGGTGGGCCGGAGACGCCAGTTTCATGACAGTCATCAGCGAGGTGCGCGTCATCCCTGAGCACCTCCTCAGGACCTATGACGCCCTCTATCCCCTCCTGAATCAGCGTGCGTGATCCTGGCCGAAAAATATAAGGCAACAGGTGCGGCGCTGAAAAAAGGGATGTCCGCGACTCTTTTGAAAAAAGCGGCTTTCCCGCTGATCCCGCTTTTTTTGTCCCTCCTGCTCCCCTTTGCCGCAGCGCTTGCTGCCGAGGCTGACAAAGACTTGGCGCTGGTAAACGGCGAGCCGGTGACCCATGCCGACTACCGGCGTTTTCTCCTCAAGATATCCCCCGGCGTTGCGTCCGACACGGTCGATAAGGAGGCGCTGAAGGGGCTGATAAGGGAGAGGCTTATCCTGCAGGAGGCTAAAAAGAGCGGCATCTCCGTGACTGATGATGAGGTGGATGAGGGCATCCGCGATTTCCTCAATCGGAACAACATGACGGAGAGGCAGTTTGAAGAGAAGATCACGGCGCAGGGGATGAGCCTTAGGGAGTACCGGAAGTGGCTCAAGGAAAATATCATCGTTCTGGCCAAGACTATCGACCGGGAGGTTGACCGCAAGACGCTGGTCGGCGACGCCGAGATAGCCGATTTTTATCAGCGGGAGCAGGCCCTCTTCAGGACAGGACCCGAGCGTGTCCGTGTCAAGGCGATATTTCTGAGGCTGGACGACCGGCTCTCCCTGGCCGAGATAACGGCCCTCAAGATCAGGTGTCTGAGGCTTGTCTCCGAGCTGAAGAAGGGAACGAGCTTCGATGTGCTGGCCTCCCTGTATCCGGAGAATACGCTGAAGGCCCAGGACGGTGTGCTGGGTGAATTCAGGAAGGGAGACCTGAGGCCTGAGCTGGACAGAAGAATCGCATTAATAAAAGAAGGAGAGATCAGCCCGCCCCTCTGGCTTAAGGAAGGGGTGTATATCCTCAAGCTCGAAAAAATACTGCAGGACTACCGGACGATCGAGGACGTCAGGCCGGAGATCCTGCGAAGGCTCTTCAGGGAAAAACGGGAAAAACTGTATGACGACTGGATCAAGGCCCTGTGGGAACGCTCAACCATAACCATCTATTAAGCGGGTCGATTTTCGCGCTTGTTTTCCTGCTTGCCATGCTGCCGGCCCTGGGAAGGGCGGCCACAGCCGGAGACGAGGCCGAACTCTTTGAGCGCGCCTACAACCTGTATCTTTCATACCAGCCTGAAAAGGCGGCCAATGCCTTTGACGCCTTCATAAAGGAATTTCCGGAGAGCTCCGCGCTTGATGCAGCCTTCTTCTGGAAGGCGAAGGCTCTGGGCCGGACCGGCAGGACCGACGAGGCAGGCCGCATCTTTGCGTCCTTTGCTGAGAAGTTCCCTGACAGTCCGCTCGGGGAATTTATTGCCAGGGAACGGGAGGGTCTCAGGCAACTGCGCGAGGAACCGCCCAAAAAGGAGAAATCCTCGGACACCCGGCCGGAGAAGATCGGCAAGACGGCCAAGGCGCTGGCCGAGAAGATCAGGACCCTTGAGCGCAGGGTGAGCGAGATGGATGCGGAGAACAGGCGGCTTAGGAAGTCCCTCGTGCGGGAGACAGAGGAGCATGCCGCCCTTGCAAGGGACCTTCAGGAGACCGTGAAAAAAGCTGATGACATGGCAGCCCGCGCTGAGTCGGGCGAGACTGCCCGCACTGACAACATCAGGCTCACGGATGAGAAAAAGGCGCTTGAGGCGCGGGTGGCGGACCTGGACGCTAAGGCGGCTGCATCCGCCGAAGAGGCCAGAAAGGCGGCTGAGCAGATCGCCGCTCTTACCCGGGAAAAGGATGAGGCCCCGGCCGGACCGAAGAATATCAGGACAGGCGAAGCGAATCACGCGCCAGGGGAAAATGTCCGGGAGCAGGAACGGGAACTCCGTGAATTGAATGAATACGCAAGAAAGGCGCGGCAGACTGAGGCGGAGAAGAAGGCCCTGGAGGAGAGCTGGGAGCGGTTCAAACAGGATAAGGAGAAAGAGCTGCAGTTGCTGAAGGCGGAGCGTGATGCCCTTCGGGCGCAGGGCAAACCCGTGGAGTCAGGTGACAAGACGGTTGCTGATCTCCGTCAGAGACTCGCTGATATGGAGAAGAAATATGAAGATGCGGCTGCGAGGCTGAAGGCCGTTTCAGAGGAAAAGGCGGCATATGATAAACAGACCAAAGAGTATGAACAGCTCCTTGCTGAATCAGGCAGGATAAGGGAGGCATGTGGAAAGGAGAACGCAGGGGCCCTT
>JAKAGF010000218.1 GCA_021825805.1 Nitrospirota bacterium | reverse complement strand
ACATCGTCCTGACGTACCCTGCCGGCCAGTTGAAAAGGAACATCATGGGCATCCCGTATGTAAAAAAGACAATCGAGGAAAAAAAGGCCGTCATATCCAACATATACACCGAGGAGGGGACGAACCGGAAGGTGATCTACGTCCTTGTCCCGCTGAAGGACCGGGACGGCAATACCATCGGCGCCGTTGGCGGCGAGATCAACCCCACCAACTATATCCTGAACAACATCATAAAGGCGGCGCCTACCGGTCCCGACACCATCATAGAGCTTGTCGATGGTTTCGGCGTTGTAATAGCCTCGAACAACCCGGTCCGCATCTTCGCCTACTGCGACCGCAACAAAACACTGGGCAACCTCATCACCTCGCGGAAGCCCGCGGTGTTGGCGTGCCACCGCTGCCATGAGGGAGAGCATCCGGAGAAGGACAAGGCGGATGAAAAGACGACTGACATGCTGGCCTTCGCGCCCCTGTCTGAGGCGCCGTGGGGCATTTCCGTGCGCGAATCGCAGAAGAGGGTCTTTGCGCCCTCCTCGAAGCTCAAGAAGAAATTCCTGATCCTCGGCCTCGTATCCATCGGCAGCGCCCTGGTCCTCGCCCTCGGCATGAGCAAGAGCATTGTCAACCCCATCAAATCGCTGACATCAGCGACAAAGAGGATAACCGAGGGCAATCTGAAGGAGCCGGTTGCCATCCTGTCGAGGGACGAAATCGGCATTCTCAGCTCAAGCTTTGAGATGATGCGCCAAAAGCTGTCGGACTCGCTCAATAAGGTACAGCAGTACAATGCCGAACTCGAGGAGCGGGTTGTCGAAAGAACGCGGGAGCTGCAGCAGAGCCGCAAAAGGCTCACAACGCTCCTCAATGAGGTGATGCGCGCGCAGGAGGAGGAGCGAAAACGGATTGCGAGAGAACTCCACGATGAGACGAGCCAGTCCATCGCGGCGCTGGGCATGTCTATCGAGATCGCGTCGATCGCCCTGCATGAGCACGAACTCACTCCGGAGAAGATATATGAGCTGCGGGGAAAAGTGACGCAACTCCTTGAGGGAATCAGCAGAATTATCCAGGACCTGCGGCCCCCGGTTCTGGACGACCTCGGCCTGGAGTCCGCTGTCCGCTGGCTACTGGAGCGCCACCTGGCGGAAAAGGGGGTGAGGTACACGCTGTACTCATCCGAGGAGTTCCAGCGGCTGATCGCGTCGGAAGACACCCTGATCGACACGAAAACCATCTTCAGGCTCTTCAGGATCATACAGGAGGCGATCATCAATATCTCAAAACACGCGAATGCCTCGGCAGTGTCGGTGGCCCTGGAATACGAGGATTCCTATGTAAGCGTGAGCATCGCGGACAACGGCGTCGGCTTCGATGTCAACGACGTGCTCAGGGACATAGATATGGGCGTAAATGCCGGTTATGGTATACTGGGACTCAGGGAAAGGGTGGCCCTTCTCGAAGGAAAGGTGGACATTGAGTCAACGCCGGGGGCAGGGACCCATATAGCGATAACCATACCACTGAGTTCATTGGAAGTGCATGATGTCTAAGATACGCGTGATGATCGTTGACGACCACTCTCTTGTCAGGGAAGGGATTACCGCGCTCCTCAAGTATCACGACGACGTTGAGGTGGTGGGCGAGGCGGCCGACGGACGTGAGGCGATCAGCGGTGCAGAAAAACTGTCTCCGGACGTCATCCTTATGGACATCGCCATGCCGGGGCTCGGAGGTCTTGAGGCGACCCTGGAGATCAAGAAGCGCAATCCGGACATCAAGGTGCTGGTCCTGAGCCAGTACGACGACCGGGAGTATGTCAGCAGGTTCCTCAAGGCCAATGTCTCCGGGTACATCCTCAAGCGGGCGGTCGGAGGCGAGCTGATCACCGCCATCAGGGCCGTGGCAAAAGGCGAGTCGTATCTGCATTCCTCCATCGCCGCCAAGGTGATCGACGGCTATATAGGAAAGACTGTCGAGGTGTCCGACCCGTATGAATCCCTCACGGACCGTGAAAAGCAGGTCCTTAAGCTCATCGCCGAGGGCAACACCCACAAGGAGATAGCCGAGGTGCTGGGCATAAGCGCCAAGACAGCCATCGCCCACCACACGAACATCTGCGACAAGCTGGGTATCCGGAGCAAGGCCGAGATCATCAAGTTCGCCATCCAGAAGGGGATCATCAAGATCTGAATTATTTGCATTCTCGGGTGAGAGGGCCTACAATAATTCAACCGGCATTGCCGCCGATGCGAGGGCGGATGCCGGCGGATCTGAAATTTACCATGACACAGGAGGAAGAAGAAAATGAGGCTGGTATGGATGACGGTGATGGGTTGCCTGCTTCTTGCGGGTAGTGTCTTTGCTGAGGAGCAGAAGCCGCTCAGCAGTCAGAAGGACAAGGCGAGTTATGTCCTCGGCACGGATGTGGGAAATACGCTGAAGCGTCAGGGTATCGAGGTCGATCTGGAGATATTCATAAAGGGAATCAGGGACGCTGTTCAGGGCTCCAAGCCGCTCCTGAGCGAGGAAGAGACTAAAGAGGTGATCATGGCCTTCCGGCAGGATATGCTGGCCAAGCAGGCTGAACAGCGGAAGAAGCTTGGGGAAAAGAACAAGAAGGACGGCGAGGCGTTTCTTGCGGAGAACAAGAAAAAAGAAGGCGTAAAGACCCTGCCGAGCGGCCTGCAATACAAGGTGATCTCCGAGGGCGCCGGCAAGATGCCGAAGCTGACGGACACGGCTACCGTGAATTATCGCGGGACACTCATCGACGGGACCGAGTTCGACAGCTCCTACAAGCGCGGACAGCCCGCAACCTTCCCGGTCAATGGCGTAATCCCGGGATGGACTGAGGCGCTGCAGTTGATGAAAGAAGGTTCAAAGTGGGAACTCTTCATTCCCGCTGATCTCGCCTACGGCGATAAGGGCGCAGGCAATGTCATCGGTCCTGATGCGGTCCTTATCTTCCAGGTGGAGCTGATCTCGGTCGAATCCAAGGCCGTTGAAAGCAAACCCGCGGAAACGAAGGCAGCGGAAGGCAAACCAGCGGAGGGCAAGTCCGAGCAGAAGTAAAAAATAAAGGCAGGGCCGGTATGCGCCGGCCCTGCCTTTACATGCCGTAACAGGCTACTTTTTGATGGATGCGTCTTCGATTATTACCGCGTACCGGTAATTCCCGCCAAAGTCCTTGTCCTTGTGGAGCACGCCCGTGACGGTGATGACATCTCCCACGACAGGAAGATCCTTGGAGGTCGCAACGAGGTTGTGGGTGCCCTTCTTTGCATTGCCGCTGCCGTCCTGCAGATGAATCCAGTTCCTCTGCATGATTTCCGGAGAGACCTTTACCACCTTGCCCCGCACCATAACCTCTTTATTGTTGAGCTTTGTCCGGTTCTTGTAGATATCAGCAATACTATAGGCGTTGGGGCCGGATGCTTTTTCGACGGATATCTTTTCCTTGGCGGAAACGACAGCCGCCTTGCTTCCCGGCGATGCTGCTGCTGACCGGCCCTTCATGTCGGCGAGGCCGTCGGAAAAGATGATCTGGTCGAAAGTCTTCTTGAGTGTCTTGCTCTCGAAGTTCGTCATAACCATGCCCTGGTTGACGGAGATGGTTTGGCCCTTAGTGACAGCTGCCTGGGGAATGGCCACCCAGATCTTCTTGCCGTCTTTCTCGAGCTGCATATAGGTATAGCCGCCGCTGTTCATGGTCTCGAGCACCTTGCCCGAGATTATGCCAGAAGGCGTCTCCTGCGGCGCGGCCCCCGCAGGCTGAAGAAAGAGAGCTACGCTGAAGGCTGTCGCCAGGATCACTGATAATTTCATTTTCCGTCTCCTTGTTTTCCTATTCCGCAGCGCCCGCGTCACTGATCGAGGCGCTGATGCGTTATTATATAATGGATGTGCGCCTAACATCCATTTTTTGTCGGGGCTGATCATGAAGAGAGAAAAAAGAAGCAGGATCATGGTTTCATGCGGCAGAGGAGCGTTCTCCGTTCTCAGTGAAGAGATCAGGATGCTCGGCCTGCCTGTGCGCGCGGAGTTCGCGGCAGGTGTTATGACGGAGGGCGCGTTTGAGGATGCCTTGTCCCTCAATCTGCGCTTGCACACCGGACAACGGGTCTATTTTCTCATTAACGAGTTCACGGCGCGCGATCCGCAGGCAGTCTACCGGGGCGTCTCTGCTGTGCCCTGGGAGGACTACTTGCATGAAGATGGATATTTTTCGGTCACCTCGCATACAGACTCTCCCTCAGTCAAGAATTCCAGGTATATGAATCTGAAGGCAAAGGATGCGGTGGCCGACCGCATGAGACAGGTCCGCGGAAGGCGGC
>JAKAGF010000217.1 GCA_021825805.1 Nitrospirota bacterium | reverse complement strand
TTTGGCCGTTCCGCTTAGTATAACGTCCTGTCCTATCCTGAAGTTCCTCTTGAGGAAGGGCTGGTTAAACCATTTTGCCCTGATGAGGCCGGTCCCGTCATTCACTGTCAGCTCGAATATCCGGAGACCCCTGCGCAGGGGTTTGACAGCAGAAGCGATCACCGTGCCCCTGATGGTCGCGAAATGTCCCTCCTGGATCGACGAAATGGAACAAAGGTTGGACCTGTCATCATACCGCCGGGGCAGGTAAAGAAGCGCGTCGTTGATGGTCCTGATGCCGATGCGGTCAAGGATCCTCGCCCGCTGGGGTCCGATGCCCCTGGCCCGCTCGATACCGGGGGCTGAAGCGTTACTCTCCATCCACAGGTGGGTTTTCCCGTTTCTGTTTTTCCTTCAGCAGGGTGTCTTCGAGGGCCTTGTCGGTCTCTTCCATGCGGATCTTCGAGTACTCGGTGTCGCTGATGATGTCGATGTCCCAGCCGGTGAGTTTCATGGCGAGCCGCACGTTCTGCCCCTTCTTGCCGATCGCAAGGGAAAGCTGCTGATCATTCACCACAACCATGGCTGTCTTGCCTTCCTCGTTGATGCCGATCTTGTCGATGGTGGCCGGACTGAGGGCGCGGGCTATCAGCATCCGCAGATCGTCCGTCCAGGGGATGATGTCTATCCTCTCCCCCCTGAGTTCCCTGACGATGGTTTGGACCCGCGTGCCCTTCATGCCGACGCACGAGCCGACGGGGTCTATGGCGCTGTCTTTCGAGAAGACCGCGATCTTGGTCCGCTCCCCCGGTTCCCTTACGATATTTCTTATCTGGACGAGGCCCTCATTGATCTCCGGCACCTCCATTTTGAAGAGGCCGGCCACGAATTCCGGAACCGCTCGCGATACCATGATCGCAGGCCCTTTCGTGGTTATCTTCACTTCCTGGATAAGCGCCTTGACCGAGTCTCCCCTCTTGAGGTTCTCGTTGGGAAGCGCCTCTTTTATCGGCAGGACCGCCTCCGTCTTGCCGAGGTTCAGATAGTACACGCCCTTTTCCTTCCGCATGACGATGCCGGTAATGATCTGGCCTGCCTTGTCCTTGAACTCATTGTAGATGACGTCCCGTTCAGCCTCGCGGACGCGCTGGAATATAACCTGTTTTGCCGTCTGGGCGGCGATCCTGCCGAGGTCATGCAGGTCAAGCGGCAATTCCACGGTCTCCCCCTCTTTCTTCTCCGGATCGACCTTGGCGGCATCAGCCGCTGATATTTCTTCGCCAGGGTCCGTCACCTTCGGGACAACGACCTTCGTCTCGTAGAGTTTCAGGTTGCACTTCTGTCTGTCTATCGAGAGATGGATGTTCGTCCTGCCGCCGTATTTCTTGCGGACAGCGGACAGAAGGGCGGACTCCAGGGCCTCGATGAGCACCTCTCTTGAAATGCCCTTCTCCCTGCTTATCTGATCGACGACGTTACACAGTTCCTTGGTCATTAAATCTCAATCTCCAATCTCGCCTTCGAGATCATTCGGAACGGGACCTGCACCTCGTGCTCCTTGTCCGTCAGGAGAGTAATCACTTCCCCCTGAACGTCCCTGATCCTCCCAATATAAAAAGTCCGGCCTTCAACAGGTTCCTTCACCGTTACCCGGCAGAGCTTCCCAACGCTCCTCTGGAAGTCAGCCAGCCCCTTAAGAGGCCTGTCAAGGCCGGGCGAAGAGACTTCCAGCGTATACGCCGAGGGAATCGGGTCCTCCACATCGAGGAGCGCTGACACCGCTCTGCTGAAAAGCGCGCAATCCTCAAGGGTCACCCCCCCATCCTTGTCAATGAACACCCGCACAAGGGGGCGCCTCATGCTGCCTGCAACCTCGACACTAACCACCTCAACCCCATACTCCCCGGCGATGGAGGCGGCTATATCGGATATCTTTTCCTTTAAATCCACCATCATAAAACAAAAGAGTGGGAAAGCCCACTCTTTCGAAAAGTTCAGAACACGATGACTTATACTACAGTAATTAATCTAAAAAATCAATAACTTCTAATGCTGCACAGGGAGCGTGACCGGGTAACTTGAAAAGTGCAACCCCTTTACAGTAATATCTTTTTATCATGCAGAAAATCACGCGCAGCCTCGTCCAGAAAAACACCACCAGGATCGTGCTCGTGGTGCTCGACGGCCTCGGCGGCCTGCCGGTCAACGGAAAGAGCGAGCTGGAGGCGGCGCATACGCCGAACCTTGACGCCCTTGCCCGGACATCAGCGTGCGGACTCCATGTCCCCGTGGCCCTCGGCATTACACCTGGAAGCGGGCCGGGACACCTCTCCCTCTTCGGCTATGATCCCGTGGAGTTCCAGATCGGCAGGGGAATTCTCGAAGCCCTCGGGCTGGGCATGGAGATCAGGAAAACGGACGTGGCCCTGCGCTGCAACTACGCGACCATCGAAGATGGCATCATCGGAGACCGCCGCGCAGGCAGGATCCCCACTGACCAAAGCAGGATACTGACCGAAAAGCTCCAGGCTGCCGTCTCCCGCATCGGGGACGCGGAGGTCGCCTTCGCCCCCGGGATGGAGCATCGGTTCGCGGTCAGGTTCAGGTTCCCTGACAGCCTGCCGCCTGATGCCGCGCGGATTAATGACACTGATCCTCAAAAAGAGGGGCTGGCGCCGGCGCCTCCCGTCGGGGAGACCCCATCGGCTCAGCATGTTGCGCAAGTGGCCGATGCCTTCATCAGCCGGGTCAGCAGTGTCCTGAAGAACGAGAAAAAGGCCAACTATGCCCTCCTCCGGGGATTCTCGGTCATGCCGCATCTGCTCACCTTTCAGGAGGCGTATGGGCTCACGTCCCTTGCTGTTGCGGTCTATCCCATGTACCGGGGGATCGCAAAGCTCATAGGCATGGAGGCGCCGGAGGTCAGCGGCGATGTTGCCGACGAGCTCGCGTTTCTGAAAGACAAATTCGACGACCACGACTTCTTCTTCATGCATGTGAAGAAAGTTGATTCATACGGCGAGGACGGAAACTTCGAGGAAAAGAAAAAAAGGATCGAGGAGTTCGACGTCCTTCTTCCCCGCATCCTGGAACTGAGGCCTGATGTGCTGATAATCACCGGCGACCATTCCACGCCCGCCCTCATGAAGGGGCACAGCTGGCACCCGGTGCCGGCGCTCCTCAAGTCCCCCTACGTCTTCGGCGGGCTCTGCAGCGGATTCTCCGAGCGGGAGTGCTTCCGCGGAGAGCTGGGCATATTCCCCACCACGAGTCTCATGACCCTGGCGCTTGCCAATGCCGGCAGGCTCAGGAAGTTCGGCGCATAGAGACCGTCGGCAGTCACTCATGCCGCTTCGCCGGAGACAGACAGAAACATTCAGGGCCGTCCCCCGATGAGTACGCGCGCGCCGCGCCCTGATAACAACCCTTCACCCGCTTCCGGTCACGGGTCGCTGTCTCTGATCGACACCCACTGCCACCTTTATATGAAGGAGTTCGATGCAGACCGGGACGCGGTCCTCCAGCGGGCACAAGGGAGCGGGTTCGAGGCGCTCATCACCGTGGGGTCTGATCTTGAGGGATCTATAAAAGGCATGGAGCTTGCCGGGCGCCACGGGTTTATCTTCTCAGCCATCGGCATCCATCCCCATGATGCCGGGGATTTCACCGAAGACACCTATGCGCAACTGAAGGCATGGAGCAAAAACAGCAAGGTAGTCGCCATAGGAGAGACCGGGCTCGACTACCACTATGATCATTCCCCTCGGGACATTCAAAGGGCGGTATTCAGGCGGCATTTGGAGCTGGGCCGGGAGACCGGTCTTCCGGTCATCGTCCACAGCAGGGAGGCGGGTCCTGAGACGCTGGAAATACTGGCTGACTCAGGCGTGACCAACGGCGTGCTGCACTGCTTCTCCGGCGATCAGGAGATGGCCGAACAGGCGATGGCAATGGGCTTTTACCTCTCGATAGCGGGACCGGTCACCTTCAGGAAGGCGGCGCAGTTGAAAGAGATCGTCAGGGGCATCCCCGACGACTACCTTCTTGTGGAGACCGACGCGCCCTACCTGACCCCTGAACCCTGGCGGGGCAGGCGGAACGAGCCGTCTTTTATGGTCAATACCGTGGCAGAAATCGCGAGACTGAGGAAAGTGTCTCTTGAGGACATGGCCAGGATAACGACCCTCAACGCCAGGCGTCTTTTCGGGATCGGGGTGATACCGGAGAAGGCAGAGATAGCCTATCAGATCAGGGACAGCCTGTATCTCAATATCACCAACCGGTGCACGAACGCCTGCTCCTTCTGCATCAGGTTCAGGTCGGACTTTGTCAAAGGGCATAACCTTAGGCTCGGACAT
>JAKAGF010000216.1 GCA_021825805.1 Nitrospirota bacterium | reverse complement strand
AACGTCGGCTGCAATGGCATCGGCCGCATAGTGTTCGAAGGCCGGACGCTGGACAGCGATATGCCCGCTCAGAACAGGGTCGTCAAATGATCCGGTAACCGTGCCCCGAAACTCTCCCTCTCCTTTGAGCTTGTTGTAGTAAGGGGCGCTCAAATCCGTGATGTCCTGCGAACGGAGTTCGCCGCTGAACTGCAGGGTTTTGTTCTTCAGTTCAGCGACGCCTCCGGCGTTGATCTTTGTCAGACCGGTGTCTATACCGAGCTCGCTGATGTTCAGCGAGGCGCCCTGCACCGCATACTTTCCCTTCATTTCCCTGATTCGCCCGAGAACATCCCTGCCGCTGACAGGGTTCCTGTATTCAAACCACCCTGACGGATTAAAGTCAGCTCCTGCCGTAGCCAGGGTCCCGCTTACCTTTCCAGGCGCGATCCCTGGGTCCCAGCCGATGAGTTTGAAAAGCGGCGGGCTGTCCACGCCGGAGTAGTCCACATTCACCGTGAAATAATTCACAACAGGCAGGGCTATCGAGGCGTTTACCCGCGCGCTTCCGTTATAGAGCCGGGCGGTTCCGTCCGAAAATGACATGGCGCCTTTTTCATAGAGCACCTTGCAGGACAGGGAATCCACCGATACCTCGAAAATGCTTCCCTTCCTGAGTCGTGCCGTACCAGCGGCTCTGAGATCGGTCAGCGGCCCTTTCACGCGTCCGGCAACATCCACCATCCCTTCCAGGGGTTCCGTTACCTTTAGCAGTTCCATCAGGGTTTGAAGGTAAAAAGAACCGTCAACCTTCAGGTCAATGTTTACCGCCTTGCCCGCAAGCCGGACGTCCCCGGAGGCCTGCACCTTCCCCTCTCCCGGCCTGCTGAGCCCGAAAAGCTTCTTGACTGAAGAAAACAGGACAGTGAGGTCAGTCATGAAGCTCCCTTTTCCTCTTTGGTACTCCCCGGACCCGGACAATTTAGAGCCAAGGGAGCCGATGACTATCCTCTTTACCAGGATACTGTCTTTACGCGCCTGGACAGTCACCGCAGCGTCCGCGCTGATCTCCGGCAATCCTTCCTTCCTGACGTTAACAGCTTCGGCAACAGCATTGACCCTCTGGCTGTCGCCAAGGACCGCCTCTGCGCTCAGGCCCTTAAGACGCGCAGCGATATTGAATGCAGGATCGCTGAAGTCGATATCTCCCTTCTGTATCTCGACCGCGCGCACCTTCACCTTGAACGCGGTTTCCCGGACTGTGTCCAGATATGCCTCCGCATGTCTGACGACATCCTCAACCTGCCCCCGGTCCGCGGTCACCTCAGGCTCCCGTATGACCAGCCTCCTGATCACGATCGTCCGGCTGAAAAGTCCTGAGAGGTCTACATACGCCTTCACCCGCTGCGCGGATGCTATGCGGCTGCCGTTTTCTTCGAATGCCTTGATCCCCCTTGCCTCGATAAACAGGGGAAAAATGTTGACATATATCTTCTGGGCGATCACCTTCCGGCCGCTGAGATTCTCGAGTTCCGGAAGGATGGCCTTCTTCAGGGCATTGGAGATATGGGGCCCACGGAGAACGAAGATCGCCGCCCCGGCGACAACCGCCAGAAAAACAAAAATGATAATTCTTCTTATCCGGTTAGTACCGCCCATAACCCTGCGAGCAGATCCTCTGTATCGGCATAGTTAATTTTAGCTTTTTTCTTCTGCACATAAAACACATCCTGGGCAAGCCCTGACTCAGTCAGTATCTTTGCCGAATCGATATTCACCCCTTTTTCATGCATGCAGCGCGACACATCATGCAAAAGCCCCATTCTGTCAGGCGAAAGGATCTCTATAATGGAGTATTCTTCAGACGCCTCGTTATCAAGCTCTATAAAAACGCCGAAGGGCAAAACCGCGTGCTCCCCCCTTCTTGCAACCGATAACGGCTTCCCCTCCATGAGAAGCGCCCTGAGTCCCTCCTCAATGTCAGCCTCCAGCCCCTCCCACCAGATATCGCGCCAGTTGGAGACCGATATCTTGTCTATGACTATGCCGGCCTTGCCGGTGAAAATCCTGCCGCTGACGATATTCAGCCCCTTGGATGAGATGAAACCCACGATATTCGAGAAAAGACCGGGACAGTCTTCAGCATATACAGAGAACTCGGCCATTTCTCCGGTTACGACGGTCCGCGCGGCAAAACCCGTCTCCCTGACCTTTTGAACGAGCCGATAATCCTCGATTATCCCGTTGTTCGGAGAGGAAAGAAGATACCGCTCCGGCATTTCCCGGATGAAATCAGACAACTGCTTCGCCTCGGGAAGCGGCAGAGACGTCTGAAGCTCCCGGATCAAGCCTGCGCGGTCTCTCCTGATACCGGAGAGATGGTTCATTGTCTGCTCATAAAGCTCCCTCAGGAGATACGCCTTCCAGGATGACCAGAATCCGGGGTTGACAGCCGACATGTCGGCATAGGTTATCAGATAAATAGCCTTAAGGTTCTCCTGATCTCCCACAGCATCAGCGAACATGGCTATCACTTCGCTGTCAGAGGTCTCCCGCCTCAGGGCTGTCCGGGACATGAGGATATGGTTCCTTACGAGGAATTCTATCCGCATCCTCCTTGTTGTATCGACATGAAAACGCTCCATGATGTTTTTCAGCCGCTTATAACCCTCCTCGCCGTGCTGCCTCCCGGCGGCCTTGCCGATGTCATGAAAGAGGATGGACATATACAGGGTGTCCAGTCTGCCGACCGACCGCATAACGTCATGCAGATCTTCCAGGCTCTTATACCGGGTCGTCCTGAGGGTCTCCAGGTTGCGAACCGCCACAAGCGTATGCTCGTCGACCGTATACATGTGATAGGGTTCATGAACCACCAGCTTCCTCAGGGCTCCGAACTCCGGGATAAAGCGGCCGAGGACGCCGCTTTCATGCATCTCATGCAGGGTCTCGTGGACGCGGTCTCCGCGCAGAATCTCCATAAAGTGTTGAACAGCAACCGTTGAACTCCTTGTCTTCTTGTTGATGCGCAGCAGGTTTGCCCTGACAGCCTCTCTCATGCCCTGACTGAACTTCCTGCCTGTCCTTGACATGATAGCAAATGCCTCGACAAGCTTGTCCGGGTTCCGGGCGAAGAGGCCGGCATTCCTTATGATTATTCTGCCCCCTGAGACAGCGAAATCGTCGGTCACCTTTTTGATGGACATGTCCCGGAGTACCGGCACATACGTCCTGCTGCAGATGGCGGTAACCGTCTTTGTTATGTTCTTGATGGCGCTGCCCTTGAGGTAATAATACCGGAGCAGCCTTTCCGTTCCCTTGAACTTCTTGGAATCCCTGAAGCCCAGGCGGGCGGCGACTCCCTCCTGATAATCAAAAGAAAGGATATCGTGCTTCCTCCGGCTTTCCAGGTGCAGCCCGAATCTGGCCTTCAGAAGGAAGTCATAAGCAGAAATAAACTGCTTTAGTTCGTTTCTGCTTAAGAGAGCCAGAAACTCATCAAAATTTTCCTTTCTGAGCGCCACCCTGGAAAGCCAGTAGGCGGTATGGATGTCCCTGAGCCCCCCCTCTCCCTCTTTTATGTGGGGTTCAAGGAGATAAACCGAGTTTCCCGCGTCAAGATGGCGCCTGCCCATCTCGATGAGTTTCTCTCTGACGAATTCCTTCTGCTTCTTGTAAATTATCTCAGGATAGACCTCGCGCCTGAAGGCCTCGTAAAGCCCTTTGTCGCCGGCAATGAAACGGGACTCGATAAGCGATGTCCTCGTCCGTATGTCGGCGAAGGCCTCTTCTATGCATTCGCTTGAGGTCCGGTAGGAGTGGCTTATCTCCATGCCGGTATCCCACAAACCATACAGAATGCGCTCCGCCGTTTCCGTGTCCGCCCTGTCCCTTGCATAGAACATGACATCCACGTCTGAAAACGGTGAAAGTTCTGAGCGTCCGTATCCTCCTGTTGCAAGGAGGGCCGCATGCATACGGCCGCCGGCGGAGCTGACAATTTTTTTGAGGACTTCATCCACCTTTCGGGTGAGCATGGATGATAACTGCCGTCCAGTCAGGCCCCTGGCAAACCAGGCATCAATCTCTTTAAGCATTTCTTCAGTCATATTAAGGACAGCGCGGAACTTTTCAACGCAAATGGCTGATAGTCGCGAAGTGCTTTGTTTTAATACAATTATTATATAAAAGCACCAATAGAATATAACACAAATGGTCGCATGCCTGTGCTTGCCGTGCAGTGACCTCAGAAGTCTCTTGACATCATCATGTCATTATAATAATATATAATTATGATGCAGAATGAAACACCTCCGTTACACAATAAAACAGTTGACCGTTTCAACCAGGAAAAACTATATATTCAGC
>JAKAGF010000215.1 GCA_021825805.1 Nitrospirota bacterium | reverse complement strand
TCACCTCGAGGAACCGAGGCCTAAGTTTCTTCTGCAATTCAGTGAATATCCTGTTGGCTGATTCTTCGTGGGATATCGGAGCATCCCTGAATGAGTTCAGGTAGAGTTTCAGGGACTTCAGCTCAACGATTTTTTCCGCGGGCACATAGCGTATGCCGATAGTGGCGAAATCCGGATACCCGGACCGGGGGCACAGACAGGTGAACTCAGGGAAACTGATATGTATCTCATAGTCCCTCTCGGGATTCGGGTTGGGCCAGATCTCAAGCCGGGCCTTCCTGATGGCGCTCTCTCCGTATTTCATAAAACAACTCTACCATGGGGCTGAAAAAATTGTAAAGAACGACGCTTGACAAAGGTGATGGACATTAGGTATAACTATACAAAACAGTTCTTCGCGAGCAACGAATCCCGCTTGGATGGGAAAGAACCTTCCGGGAAAAAAAATCCAGAGCAAAAACCCAGATGAGGAGTATGGCATGGGAAACATCTCTATTTCCGAATTAAAAGAAAAGACCATTGATGAGCTGACCGACGTTGCCAAGGAGCTGCAGGTCGAGGGCGCAGCGGGTCTGCGCAAGCAGGACCTCATATTCGCGATCCTCCAGGCCCAGGCGGAGAAGACCGGCAATGTATTTTCCGCAGGCGTGCTCGAAATCCTCCCGGACGGGTTCGGCTTCCTCAGGTCCGCTGACTTCAGCTATCTCCCTGGGCCTGACGATATCTATGTGTCGCCCTCGCAGATCAGGAGGTTCAATCTCAGGACAGGCGACCTTGTATCAGGCCAGATAAGGCCTCCCAAGGAGGGCGAGCGGTACTTCGCCCTGCTGAAGGTCGAGGCGATCAACCACGGCTCTCCCGAGGAAAACATCAAGAGGCCGCTCTTCGACAACCTCATCCCCTACTATCCCACGGAACGCATCAAGCTCGAGTACGATTCCACTGATTATTCGACGAGAGTCATGGAGTTCATCACCCCCATCGGCATGGGCCAGCGCGGCATGATCGTCGCCGCGCCCCGCACCGGAAAGACGATGCTCCTTCAGTCCATCGCAAAGGCGATCAGGAAAAACCACCGTGATATACATCTCATCATCCTGCTCATCGACGAGCGGCCCGAGGAAGTGACCGACTGGAAGCGGCAGGTCAACACAGCCGAGATCATCGCCTCCACCTTTGACGAGCCGCCGCAGCGCCACTGCCAGGTGTCGGAGATGGTGATCGAGAGGGCGAAGAGGCTGGTGGAGAGCAAGAAAAACGTGGTCATCCTCCTTGACAGCATCACGAGGCTCGCCCGCGCCTTTAACGCCATCATGCCCACCAGCGGCAAGGTCCTCTCCGGCGGGCTTGACTCCAATGCCCTGCAGAAGCCGAAGAGGTTTTTCGGAGCCGCCCGTAACATCGAGACCGGCGGCAGCCTCACCATCCTCGCAACAGCCCTCGTCGATACGGGCAGCAGGATGGACGACGTCATCTTCGAGGAATTCAAGGGAACAGGCAACATGGAGCTCCATCTCGACCGGAAGCTCGTTGACAAGAGGATATTCCCCACAATCGACATCAATGCCTCGGGCACCCGGAAAGAGGAGCTGCTCGTTGACAGGGATGTGCTCCACCGGATGTGGATACTGAGGAAGGTGCTCAACCCGCTCAGCACCGTGGAGAGCATGGAGTTCCTCCTCGGCAAGCTTACCGGAACCAAGAGCAATAAAGATTTTCTCGACCTGATGAACAAATAGACCTCCGGATGGACGACAGGCGGAAGGTCAAGCGGTTCCTCGTAGCCGGGGCGATCGTCGGCGCAATCATCAGCCTTGTCATCTCGCTCCTCATGGACACCCTTTTCCAGGGCACTCCCCAGGGCACCTGGCGTGACGCCATAGCAAAGGACCTTAACACCTTCTTTTCGCTCGGCGTCTCTTCGGGAAGCGTTGTCGTCACCTTTGTCTTTATCGTCGTGCTGGGCATCCTCTCCACCTTCGGCGCGTTCATGGGGTTCATCTTCTCCTTCTTTCTGTACCGGTTTTTCTCCTTTCTCGGCAGCAAATGAAAAGACTCTCTCTGTCGGATGACGGTCACTGCTTTGCCTGCGGCAGCCGGAACCCTGGCGGGCTGCGGCTTGTCTTCAGAAGCGAAGGCGGCAGGCAGGTCGCCGAGTTCGTCCCGCTGAAGTCCCATCAGGGTTTCAAAGACATCGTGCATGGTGGTATAATTACGACGGTTCTGGACGAGGCGATGATGAAGGCTGCCCTTTGCCGGGGTATCGCGGCGGTGACTGCCGAGATAACGGTGCGTTTCAGGCAGCCGCTTCATGTTGGAGACAGATCCGTAATCGAGGCGGAGATAATAAAGACGGGCAAGAGGCTTATCGAGGCGACCGCGAGGATCACGGCCGGCAGCGGCGTTATCGCGGAGGCCGCGGCAAAGCTCATCAGGAATGGCTAATAAAAAATCCCTCACCTCCTTCTGCCTCAGCTTCATCGAGGAGAACCAGAAGGCGATTGTATTCCTGCTTCTGCTGCTGACAGTCATGGGCGGCATCGTGGGATACCGCTATTATGTCTACACCAGGGAAGACCCCCAGTTCTGCTCGTCCTGCCACATGATGCAGGAGACCTACAAGAGCTGGCAACTGAGCAAGCACCGCGACTTCCCCTGCCAGAAGTGCCACACCATGAGCGTTCTGGAGCAGAACCGCATGCTCGTCGCCTTTGTGGTCAGGGGCGGCCAGTCCGCCCGGCAGTCCCATGGCCGCATATCTCCGTGGAACACCTGCAAGGACTGCCACCTTAACATAGCCGCCCAGGGGTCGGTCACCTTCCGCAACTCCTACGGCCACGCCCGGCATGTCTTCATGCAGAACATAAGCTGCAGCAAATGCCATTCAGGCACGCACCATACGTTTGCGCCCAATGAACAGGCATGCCAGGGGTGCCATCAGGACAAGATAATCCACGGCATGGGGATGGAGGGTCTGTCCTGCCTGAAGTGCCACAGCTATGGAGAAAAGGCGCCGAAGCTGATCTCCAATGAGCGGTGCCTCGCCTGTCACAAGAATCTGCCTGCAAAAGGGATTATGGCGGGCCTGAAGTGTTTCGACTGCCATCATCCCCACGGGAAGATAAAACCCGCCGGCGAAGACTGCCTCAAGTCATGCCATGGCAACGAGGCCCGGGTGGGCCAGCACAACCTCCACCTGACCAAGGCCGGGCTGAAATGTCTTGACTGCCACAAGGCCCACTTCTGGAGAGTGGGGAAGAAAGAATCAAGGAACCTCTGCAGCCGCTGCCATCCCGCAAAAGACCCGGCCACGTTTATCTATTAGCAGCCGCTGATTTAGCAGTCTTGTTCCCATCTTATTTTGCTCTTTACATAAGTCGCCCCTCTTGATTAGACTATCGTCGGATGCGAAACCATGCGGGGATCAACGTATGGGGACTCACAGGGGAGCACAACCTATTCGCTGCAGTTGATGCAGTTATCGGCGGTAGCCTGTCTGAATGACGGAAAGCCTCAGCCCTTTTCGTAGAGCTGGTCAAGCGGACTTTCGCATAAAGCTCAGAAAGCGGCTTACCCAGTAAGCCAGAAAGGGGACATGTTTTTCAGGCGCAAGTTTCCGTTCAAGAAGGAATGCTTGGAACTCCGGAAGCGCATTCTGCGATGTGTTCCCCATAACCCCCACATATCACGAATATTCGTAATTGGTCGATATTACCATAATATACGAAATGCGGCAATAGACGCAGGCTGATTTTAAACACTTTTTTTACCGGATTTCTTTTGAATGTGCTATGTTGATATCGAAAATGGGGAAAAACCAGAAGGTCGTATATTACTTGTTAGAAGTAAATAAAAAATGATGGAGGCATTATGAAAACGATTTTTACTCTATGTGTTCTCATGACTCTTGTCGCTTGTAATCAATTAAGTAGCTCGGCAGGAAATAACAACGAATATCAAAGACAGGCAAAGGTATATGATGCACGGGCAAACAAATGGGAAGAACAGCAACTTCACTATGACCAGCAGGCAAAAAAGGCAGATGAACAAGCTGCACGTTATGACAAACTTCTCGAAAGATGGGAAAAACAAGCCGATAGATTTGATGCAATTCTTAATAAATGGGAAAAGCAGGCGTCAAAATCAAAATAAGGCCTTCTAACACTTATAAGGCCCCCGTTTGTCAAGAGACGAACGACTCCTAATCAGAAATAAGAAAAAAAGAATTCCATTTCCAAATTTATTAAAGACTGTCAGTCAATTCCGACTTGGTTTCCAAAACGGCGTCAGAGATAGAATCTGCACCAAACACTTATCGAGGTTCGATAGCCGGGCGGAGCGGGCCCCAAACAGTCCGGCGCA
>JAKAGF010000214.1 GCA_021825805.1 Nitrospirota bacterium | reverse complement strand
CCTTTATGGCACCCACCTATCCAATAGGCGGATCTGATTCTTCATGTACACGGCAGGGCGGGGTATATCTCTTACTCTTACTACTGGTCGCTATGGTCAACGCGCTTTGGGGGGAGAGGGTTCAACATGAAAGGGAAACCGGTCTGCCGGAGGTTGCGCCAGCAGACGTTTCGATAGATAGACTCCGACTTCTTTTTCTGAAACCCACGATATTCTCGTATCCAAAAGTCCTGCGCGCGCCATAGTCCGACCCCGGACTGAGCGTGGAACTATTTAAGACCCAAAAAACAGGGACACCCCTTGCATGGAGGATGCAGCCCGAAGACTTCGGGGATTTTCTCGGCCAGGATCAGCTCCTCGGAGAGAAAAGGCCGCTCAGGAGGCTCATTGAGGAAGACCGTATCGTTTCCCTGATCCTCTACGGCCCTCCCGGCACGGGCAAGACCGCGCTGGCCCGAATTATCGCGGCAAAGACCCGCTCTGAATTCAAGGCCATCAACGCGGTGACCGCTGGAATAAAGGACATACGGGAAGCCGTCCAGTCAAGAAGGTCCGACAAGACAATCCTCTTCATCGACGAGATCCACCGTTTCAACAAGCTTCAGCAGGACGCGCTTCTGCCACATATCGAGAGCGGGGAACTGACGCTCATCGGCGCGTCCACGGAAAACCCGTTCTTCTCCCTCGTGCCCGCGCTCGCTTCCCGCTCGATGATCTTCAGGTTCAACCCCCTCTCCAAGGACGATATCAAGAAACTGTTGCTCAGGGCCGTCACCGACAGACGGGGACTTGGCGCTTACCGGGTGACCCTCGGGGAAGACGCGGTTGATTTTATCGCCTCGATGAGCGAGGGCGACGCCCGCAGGGCCCTCAACATACTGGAACTCTCTTTTCTGGCCTCTGCCGGGCATGAAGGGGAGCCGACTGCAGTTACCCTGGACACCATCAGGGAGTCTGTCCAGAGCCGTTCCATTTATTACGACGAAGACGACCATTACAACACCATCTCCGCCTTCATCAAGAGTATGCGGGGGTCTGACCCGGATGCAGCCATATACTGGCTCGCCAAGATGATTGCTGCCGGCGAAGATCCGCTTTTTATCGCGCGCCGGATCGTTATCTGCGCTGCCGAGGACGTGGGAAACGCCGACCCTCAGGCCTTGGTCGTCGCGGTTGCCGGCCTCCACGCCCTCGAGAGGATCGGCATGCCCGAGGGGAAGATCCCCCTTGCCCAGGCTGTTATTTACGTAGCCACGGCGCCCAAGAGCAACGCCTCGTACCTGGCGGTGGAAAAGGCATTGGAGAGCGTGGCGAATGACCCGGTCCAGGCGGTGCCGGACCACCTCAAAGACGCCCACTATCCCGGCGCGCGGAGGCTCGGCGTCGGCAAGGGCTACCTCTACCCGCACGATTATGAGGGACATTACGTTGAACAGGATTACCTGTCTGTACATAAATCGTTCTACACCCCTTCTCCTGAAGGGTATGAACGGACCATCCAATCACGGCTGCATAAAAGGAGGAGCACATCAGATGCTTAACGCTGCGTATGTTCTCATCGCCGTTGCCGTTGGGGTTGTCACCGGCCTCATCCTGAGCCTTATTTATAAGAATGCCCTGAAGATACAGAAGAGCTCCATCGAGAAGGAGCGTAACAAGATCTTCGAGAATGCCCGGAAAGAGGTCGATGCCCTGAAAAAAGAGGCCCAGCTCGAGGCGAAGGACATCGTTTTTCAGGCCAAGACCGACGCTGAAAAGGAACTCAGGGAGCGGAGGACCGAGCTCAACCACCTGGAAAAAAGGCTGCGGCAAAAGGAAGAGACGATCGAGAGAAAATTCGATATCATCGACAAGCGCGACCATGAACTCTCCAGGAAGGAAAAAGAATACATAGGCAGGGAGCGGCAGATCACGGAGAAGGAGGGCCGGTACGCTCAACTCATCAAAGAGCAGACCCAGACCCTCGAACGACTCTCCGGCGTCACGTCTGAGGAGGCCAGGCAGGAGATACTCCGGAGGACCGAGGAAGAAGCCGCCTTCGAGGTCGCCAAGCTCGTCAAGAAGATCGAGGACGAAGCGAAGGAGACAGCCGAAAAGAAGGCAAAGGAGATCATAGGATCAGCGATCCAGAGATATGCCAGCGACTACGTTGCGGACGCGACGGTCACAGCGGTCAACCTGCCCAACGACGAAATGAAGGGCCGGATCATAGGGAGGGAGGGGCGCAACATCAGGGCCCTGGAGGCCGCAACCGGCGTTGACCTGATCGTGGACGACACCCCGGAGATGGTCACCCTTTCGGCCTTCGACCCTGTCAGGCGCGAGATCGCCCGCCTCTCCCTGGAACGCCTCATCGCCGACGGACGCATCCATCCGACGAGGATCGAGGAGATCGTAGAGAAGGTTAAAAAGGAAGTGGAGATAAGCATTCGGGAGGAAGGAGAAAAGTCGGTCTTTGATCTCGGCCTTTCGGGCATACATCCCGAGCTCATCAAGACTCTGGGCAGGCTCAAATACCGGACGTCTTACGGACAAAACGTGCTGCAGCATTCTCGCGAGGTTGCTTACTTCTCCGGGATGATGGCCGGCGAACTGGGTGTTGACGCCAAACTCGCCAAACGGGCTGGACTGCTCCACGATATCGGCAAGGCGGTGGACCACGAGATCGAGGGCACTCACCAGGAAATCGGAGCGAACCTCGCCAAGCGGTTCGGCGAGAACAACAAGGTGGTAAACGCCATTATGGTACACCACGGCGAGGGCGATCCGCTGACCGTCGAGGCAGCCCTCATCGCAGCCGCCGACGCCCTCTCCGCGGCCCGGCCGGGTGTCAGGAGAGAGAGCATCGAGCATTATCTGAAGAGGCTTGAGTCCCTGGAAAAGATGGCCCTCTCCTTCAAGGGCGTTGAAAAATGTTATGCCATACAGGCGGGGAGGGAAATCCGGATCATCGTCAAACCCGAGGATGTAAGCGATGATATGTCCTCCCTGATCGCGCGCGACCTTTCGAAGAAGATCGAGGCCGAGATGTCCTATCCCGGCCAGATAAAGGTCACCGTCATCAGAGAGTCGCGCTACGTCGAGTACGCCAAGTAGATGCGGATACTCTTTATCGGCGACATTGTCGGCAAGAACGGCAGAGGGGCTGTCAAAGCCCTTTTGCCGAACCTTTCGGACAAATATAAAATCGACCTGGTGATAGCTAACGGCGAGAATATCGCCGGCGGCTTCGGTCTGACCGAGGAACTGGTCCGCGACCTCTACAAGGCCGGGGTGCAGATCATCACCACGGGGAACCATGTCTGGGACAAAAAGGACTTCGTAAATTATATAGGCAAGGACAACCGGGTGCTTCGGCCCCTCAATTATCCACCGGGCGCGCCAGGGTACGGCTCGATCATCTTTCCCCTGCCCTCCGGCCTGAAGGTGGCTGTGCTGAACCTCTCGGGCCGCGTCTTCATGAACGCCCTGGACTGCCCTTTCCGGACCGCGGTTGAAGAACTGGAGCGGCTGAGGAAGGAAACGAACATCATCGTTATCGACTTCCATGCAGAGGCGACCTCGGAAAAGATCGCCTTCGGCTATTATATAGACGGCAAGGCGAGCGCCGTGATCGGGACGCATACGCACGTGCAGACCGCTGACGAGAAGATCCTCCCCGGCGGCACCGCGTATATTACCGACGTGGGCATGACCGGGCCCGTGTATTCGGTCATCGGCATGGACGTCAAGCAGATCATCCAGCGTTTCCTTACCGCCATGCCGGCGCGTTTCGAGGCAGGCCACGGGGATGCGCTGCTTTGTGCTGTAGTTGTGGAGATCAACGCAGAGACCGGCAGGGCCTCTGCCGTCCAGCGGGTCCAGTTGAGCTATCCCTGAAAAAATGCAATGAGCAACGAACCGAATAAAGTGATCTATTCCATGGTAGGGGTGAGCAAGCATTACGACAAGAAACCCATTTTGAAAAACATCTACCTCTCCTATTTCTACGGGGCGAAGATAGGAGTGATCGGCCTCAATGGTTCGGGAAAAAGCTCCCTTCTCCGCATCCTCGCCGGCGTTGATAAAGAGTTCAGCGGCGAGACGGTGCTCTCGCCGGGCCATACCGTGGGCTTTCTCGAACAGGAACCGGCGCTCGACAATACAAAGACCGTGCGGGAGATCGTTGAACAGGGGGTGCAGGAGATCGTTGACGCTGTCAGAGAATACAACTCCATCAACGAGAAATTCGGCGAGCCCCTGTCCGACGATGAGATGAACAAACTCATCGAGCGACAGGGCAAGGTGCAGGAGAAACTGGACGCCCTTGACGCCTGGGACCTGGATTCACGCCTTGAGATGGCGATGGACGCCCTCCGTTGCCCCCCTGGGGAGACGCCGGTAAAGATCCTCTCCGGCGGGGAG
>JAKAGF010000037.1 GCA_021825805.1 Nitrospirota bacterium | reverse complement strand
GGCATGGCAGTCAAGGCTGTGCCGGCTGTTTTTGTTTGGCGTGAGAGGACGCTTCATCCGGAAGCTCATCCGCGGAGTTCTATCCGTATATGTCCCGGAAAAAGCCGGGGCCTGCTGCTAACCGGGGCCTGCCATGCTCAGGGCCAGGCCGATAGCTGGGATAAAATCCTTCTTCCGCGAGAGCACGCGCGGCAGGATGCACGTTCCGTCTTCAACCTTCACATTGAAGGCCTTCTCCACAATCCATGTCTCACCCCTGAGAAGCACCCTCTCCTGCTTCGCGCTGAGCGGATTGGTGACGAGCAGCACAGCAAGGTCGTATCCGTGCGTGGCCCTCAGCCGCTCAAGCTCTGCCAGCAACTCTTCCTCCCGCAGGTCAATCTCCCCGCAGTCAAGCACCATCATCTGGCTCACCCCGAGTCTTCGTCCGCTGATGACAAACTCCTTGAAGTCGGCTTCAATAAGTTCAGCGGCTGTCTTGCCCTCGGTGTTGATGCTCGCATGAAGCAGCTCCTTGCCGTACTCCTGCACCGATACCCCGGCGAGCTCCCCAAGCCTGTGCGCTGCCTGGCGGTCGCGCTCCGTTGTCGTTGACAGGGTGAGCAGCAGCGTGTCGGAAAGGATGCCCGAAAGAAGGACCCCGGCGATCTCCGCGGGGATGTGCACCTGATAGAGGAACATCATGCCGGCGACCACGGTGCAGGTGCTGCCGATAGGGTCGTTGTATACATAGATGGGCGCCACGGTCGAGATATCCCCCACGCGGTGGTGGTCGATGATCTCTATGATCTCAGCCTCCTCGATCCCGTCGACCGCCTGCGATATCTCATTGTGGTCAACCAGGATAGCCCGCTTCCTCACCGGGGTAAGGAGGTTCGTCCGCGTCACAAACCCGATCAGCCTGTTGTCGCTGTCCACCACAACGGCAGACCGGTACTCTGAGTCGAGGATGCGCTGCCGCAGCTCCGCAATGGGAGTGTATATGCCGACCGGCTGCGCGTCAGCGCTCATGATCGAAGAGACCGGCTCGGACATGGTCATGAGCTGTACAGTAGCAAAGGCTGAATGCGGCGATGATATCAGGATCGTGTCCTGCGCCTCGGCTGCTGCTATCACCTCCTGGCTGATCGGCATGCCGTCCACCACGATGACCGCTGAGCAGCCTATGCGGATAACGTCCAGCTGGATATCCTGCAGGTCTCCGATGATGACAATGTCCCCCGGCCGGACGCGATTGAGGATCGTACCCTTCTGCATCGAGGCGGTGATGATCCTGCCGGCAAGATGCCCTGCCTTTTTCGTATTGCTCACCATCCTGGCGTCAAGCGTCCTGATGAGAATATCGAGGCTGATGGGGTTGTCGGCGATGTCCGTAAAGCCGACGCTGTCCATGTAATGACTGGCTATGTCCTTCAGTCCGACCATGCCGGCAAGACGCCCGGTTTCATCAACAACCGGGAGGGCGCGAACGCCCTTTTCCCGCATGACATGGGCAAGGGCCTGCACAGAGTCGCCTGTCATGACGCTGATCGGACGTTTCATCTCGAGGTCGCTCACTGTCGGCGTGAGGCTTTCGAGTTCATTGGGCGCGGGGACCCCGAACCTCTTCAGCACAAAGACCGTCTCTTCGTTGAGTTTGCCCGCGCGCGCAGGGGCGAACAGGAATCTCTTGTCCGTGAGATTCTTGAAATGAGCGTAGCCGATCGCGGAGCAGACGGAATCCGTATCAGGGTTCCTGTGCCCCACAACATGGACTATCTTGGGAGCGTTGTTGGTCATGATCCTTTCCGTTGAAGTCTCAGCGGCTCTTCATCCTTATGAAGTTTTCGATGGACCGGTCATACGTCCGCTCATATTCCGCTGTGAAGAAACAGGCAGGCAGCTCGCCGCTTTTTCGGTGGTAGTGCAGACATTCACAGCATTTGTGTTTTCTGGGGCACGGCTCATAGGTGCAATTGCAATGAGCCTTGTTCTTATCGGGCATGCATTCCATGAAGGCGCCTCCTCATTTTCCTATGCAGAAACTATTAAATATTTTACACAAAATCTCATCCGTTGTAACAGCTCCGGTTATCTCCCCTATCCTGTCCAGCGCCTCCCTGAGCTCCAGGGAAAAGATCTCAAGGGGTTCTTCCCTGCTGATTACTCCCGCGGCCCTCTCTATGCCGGATGCTGCCTGCTCAAGGGCGGTCCTGTGCCTGAGGTTCGTCACCACAACCCCCTCGCGCTCTTTCCTCCAGTCCCTGAGGTTCGCCTCATAGACCACGTCCTTCAGCTCCTCAAGCCCCTGGCCGGTTGTTGCGGAAATAAAAAGACAGGGTTTGTTGAAGGGAGACAGCTTGCCGGAGGAAATCACGAGCGGCAGGTCTGACTTGTTCACCGCTATCAGGGCATTTTTATCCTTTATCCTCTCAAGTATCTCGATATCAGCCGTCTGGAAAGGCATGCTTCCGTCCAGCACGGTGATGACAAAATCAGCCTTCTCCATGGCATCGATACTCCTTCGAATCCCTTCCTTCTCGACGACCTCTTCGGAATGCCTGATGCCCGCTGTATCGACGATGATCACGGGCAGTCCTTTGACGCTGATCTGCTCCTCGATGATATCCCGCGTGGTGCCGGGCAGCTCGTTTACGATCGCCCTGTCCTTCAGGAGCAGGCCGTTCAGCAGGGATGACTTGCCCACATTCGGCCTGCCGACGATGGCGACCGAAAGGCCGTCCCTGAAGAAACGGGCCTCGTCAAAGGTCCTGCATATCCTCTTCAGTTCTTCAATCGTCTTTTCGAGTCTGCCGGTAATCTCGCCCTTTGTCCTTGTGCCGATATCTTCCTCGGGAAAATCGATGTGCGCCTCGACAAAGGCGCAGTCTTCGAGAAGAGACCCCCTGATCTCCGCGAGTCTCTCCGACAGTCCGCCTTTGAGCTGTTCCGCGGCGATTCGCATGCCTTCCTCTGTGCGGGCGGAGATGAGGTCAAGCACAGCCTCTGCCTGTGCAAGGCTTATCCGGCCGTTGAGGAAGGCGCGTTTTGTGAATTCGCCGGGTTCGGCAAGCCGCGCCCCTTCGGAGATCATCAGTTCGAGGACCTTCCGCATGACCACCATGCCGCCGTGGCAGTTGATCTCCACAACGTCTTCCCGGGTATAGGAACGGGGGCCGCGCATGACCGATACGATAGCCTCGTCAAGGACCTTGCCCGATCCGTCGACAACATGGCCGTAGATAAGGGAAAAGGTCTTTGCGCCCGCAACCGTCTTTTCCCTGGGGGAGGATTTGAATATCTTCGACGCGATGGCTATTGCGCCGGGCCCGGACATGCGGACAATGCCGATGCCCCCTTGTCCCGCTGGGGTGGATACCGCGGCTATGGTGTCATCGGTAAAGTTCACTCTAACGTTGCAAACCAAAGAGGTCGGGCATATGATCATTCCGCTTTCGAAAAGGGAAATGATCCGTTGAATAGTCTATACGGCGCACAGGCGTATGCACCTGGTTACGCAGGCTGTTGTTTCGCGAGTTTCTTGTTCGTAAAGTACTGCTGGATTATGCCGAGGATGTTGTTGACGAGCCAGTAGAGCACAAGGCCGGAGGCGAAGTTCAGGAACATGAAGGTGAAGACAACCGGCATGAGCATCATCAGTTTAGCCTGTTTCGGGTCCATGCTGGACGGCGTCATCTTCTGCTGGATGACCATCGTTATTCCCATCAGATATGGGAGCGGACCGCCGAGCGAAAACCCGGCCAGATGGCCGAAAAGGGTATCCGGGGCCGAGAGGTCGGTGATCCAGAGCAGCCAGGGCGCTCCCCTGAGCTCGATCGAAATCAAAAGCACCTTATACAGGGCGAAGAAGACGGGGATCTGGAGGAGCATGGGAAAACAGCCGCTCATGGGGTTCACCTTGTACTTCTTATAGAGTTCCATCATCTCGGCCTGCATCTTCTGCGGGTCCTTCTTGTACTTCTCCTTGATCTCGTTCATTTTCGGCTGGATTTCCTGCATCTTCTTCATCGACTTCTGCCCCATGTTGAGGATGGGGATGAAGGGTATCCGCACCGCGATGGTGAGCAGGATGATCGCCCAGCCGTAATTGCCTATGTACTTATAGAAGAACTTCAGGACCCAGAAGAGGGGCCGCGCGATGATCGAGAAGAACCCGTAATCAATGACATGCTCAAGCCCCAGGTTGAGCGCGGCAAGCCGGTCGTGCTCCTTCGGGCCCGCATACAGCACAAACCGGTTGACGCCGGGCTTTGCCTTGAAGGCGATGACCGGCGAATTCCTGAGGGTCCAGGCCCGCGCCTCTTCCACCTGGGTTGTTGGAACAAGGGCAGCGCAAAAATACTTGTCCTCCTGCGCAATCCACCTCAGATTATCCTTGTAGGTATTGATCTCCTTGAGCTTCTTCTCCTTGAGCTCTATAAGGTCGGCGCCTTTCAGCAGGACAGGACCGAGATGCGTATAGCTGTTTTCTTTCTCGAATATTCCGAAGTCCGACCCTATGGTTATCCAGTATTCGGAAAGCCCGGATACCTCGTCCGTGAGGTCAACCTTGTAGGTGTCGTAGTAGAAGGTGTATGTCCTGCGGACCGACTTGCCGTCCTTTTCATATGCAAAAACAACAGATGCCGACCTCTTCTTATCGTCAAGCCTGACATCGCCTCCGGTGACAGCGAAGTTGGCTGTCGAGAGATCAAGTTCGCTGTTGTCTCCCATGCCCAGGGCAGGGATAATGCCCTGCTTGCCGAGAAGAAGCACATCTTTGCTGATCTTGTCCTTGTAGGCCTTTATCTCCCAATGCTTGACAGTCCCACCTTTTGAGGTGAAAACAGCTGCATAGAGATTGTTTTCAACCCTGATCTCCTTTTCCGCGACAGCAGGGGACTCCGGGATGACCGGGGCCGGGGCGGGCATAGCCTGCTGTTCAGTCTTAGCCTCTTTCGGAGCTTCAGGCGCAACAGGGGCCTGCGGAGCCGGAGGAGGAGGCGCCGGCGCGAAATACTGGAAGCCTATAATGACCAGGACTGAAAGTACGACTGCGATGAGAACATTTTTTTCCATGGGTTATTGTACCGGGTCAAATCCGCCCGGATGTAAGGGGTTGCACCGGGCTATTCTGCGGACCGCGAGATAGATTCCCTTCAGGGCGCCGTATCTGTTGAGCGCCTCGATCGAATACTCGGAACAGGACGGGTAGAACCTGCATCCGCCGGAGAGCAGCGGAGAGATCAGGAATTTATAGAGTCTTATCAGCGCTATCAGTGCGTTTTTCATGAGCCATCCGGGATAAACCCCGGGAGATCGCCCGTTCCAGGTCCTGAAACGGCGCTGTTACTGCCGCCGGCCGCGCCACAATCACCATGTCGCACGTCGCCGGCATCTCCTGCAACAGCGTTCGGACAACTGCCCGGAGCCGTCGTTTCACCCGGTTTCTCGTTACAGCAGTTCCGACCTTCTTGCCGACCGAAAGGCCGAGCCTGCTGAGGGAAAGTCCGTTGGGTTGCGCGTAGATTACAAGATAGTGAGAAGAGGACCTGCTGCCGTTGTCGAAGACGTCTTTGAAATCCCTCTTCAAAGTGAGAGAGACCACGCCCTTTCCGGGCATTAGACCGCCAGCCGTTTCCGTCCCTTCTTCCTTCTCCTCTTGATAACCGAACGTCCACCCGCGGAACTCATCCGCGTCAGAAACCCGTGAGTCTTCTTCTTTTTAATCTTGTGTGGATGGAATGTTGTATAAGTTCCCATAGCTTTTACCTGAGCAAGAATTATACCTTTCGCTCTTCGGCCATGTCAAGCGCTCGACGCGCACGGTAAAGGTCAGCCGGCATTTCAACAGGGCCTTATGTGACCCGCACAGTTACATGCTGTGCACCAGGTAGAGGATCAGAAAAAGGCCGACAACGAAGATCGTGAGCGCAAGGAGGGCGTCGAGGATGATCGACGGCCGGTAGGTGTCCTCATCGATCTGTTTTTCCACCTTCTTATAGCGGATGTAAGCGAGGAGCGCCATGAGCACGCCGACCCCCACGAGGAGGATGCCGAAGATGGCCGAGTACCCGGACGAAGGCGAAACCATGTCAGTCGGGGGTTTCTGGCTGCCCGGTATTTCGTACCTTTTGAGGAAATAAGACATCTGCTTGACGAAGAGGCCGAATTTCTCCACCACGAAACCGAAGGCCATGACGCCGATGCTCGTCCTGATCCAGGCGAGGAAGGTCCTTTCGTTCGCCATATGCACACGGCGATTTCTCACCTTTATTGCTGTCTCAGGGCTTTCAGGCATACATCACCTCTCCACCAGATTGTAGCATCACTTACACCCACAATAAACTCTAATATTGCAAACCAAAGGGGTCTGGCATGTATAAAAAGCCCATATATGGCGGCAGTATTAGTTCTGATCACGGATACCGCGGACATAACTGCCGGTGTAATCCTCAATATGTGGCAAGACTGTCCGCATGTACGCGCAGGAGCCGCGCAGAATATGGATCTTTTTCTGCACACCCGCCCTCTTTTTAAATATTTTTGCTCCTGAAGGTAAAAAAAGAGGGGAGGGCATCATGGACGGTCAGGACGGAAACAGCGGCTTCGTGCGCCTGGGTATGAGGCCTTCGCGCTCGGCCCTGCTGAAGAGTTCCTCAACAGCCGCAACCCCTTCATCGCCGATATCCAGGGAAAAATCGTTCACGTAAAGACCGATGTGCTGGTTAATGACTTCGTCCTGCAGCTCCTGGGCATGCCGCTTTATGTATGAGACCGGTTCCTGCGGGTGTGCGCGGGAGTATTCAATGCTCTTGCGCACGAGGTCTTCCACCCGTCTGACCGTCACTTCACCCAGTTCCCTTTTTGCCAGTATCCCGCCCAAAGGTATCGGCAGTCCGGTCGTCTGCTCCCACCATTCGCCCAGATCAAGGACCTTCCTGAGTCCCTCCTTCTGATAGGTGAACCTGCTCTCATGTATGATCAGCCCGGCATCCACCTCCCCGGACCTGACAGCGCCGACGATCCGATCAAACGGCATAACAGCAACAGCGCTTCCAAAGCTGCTGTCAAATATCCGCAGCAGGAGAAAGGCAGTGGTAAGAAGGCCGGGGATGGCGATGGTTTTCCCCCTGAGGTCTTTCATCTGAAGCTCTTCCCTCGCTATGACAAGGGGACCGCAGCCCTTGCCGAGCGCCCCGCCTGATCTGAGCAGGCAGTAATGTTCCGTGAGATGGCCGAGGGCGTGATAGGAGACCTTCGTTATGTCCAGTTCAGAACGCCGCGCCATCTGGTTCAGGGTCTCAACATCGTCGAGGACCTCCCGGAACATTATATCTCCCGAGGGAATCCTCCCATGGACAAGCGCATAGAAAATAAAGGTGTCATTGGGGCAGGGAGAATAGCCGAGGGAATAGTATATCATTAAACCCGCAGGTCTGCCCCGGCAAGCAGGGCGAGGACCGCCTCGCAGGCGACCCTCGCGGCAAGAAGGATATCCCACCGCGATCTGTCCCGGTCCTCCACAATATTGCTGATCCCCCGTAACTCAGCGCACGGGATTCCGTACAGGCTGCATATCTGGGCGATGGCAGCCCCTTCCATGTTCTCGCAGATCGCCCTGAGCCTTGTGCGGAGCTGCACGGCCTTTTTTCTTGTGCCGGTGCAGGTCGAGACAGTAGCAAAGGGTCCTGATGCCGCCCGGCCGACTGTCAGCGCTGCGCTGAGGGCCCTTTTGCCCAGCCTCCTGTTGAGGGGAAATTCATTGAAGTACCTCTTTCCGCGGGCCCTGAGCATGGGGATGCCGATCATCTCCAGCGGGTGAAACCCCTTTGTCGTCTCGACCCCTTCGTCAGCATAGACCTCTTTGGTGGCAACGGCAACATCTCCGACAGTGAGGCCTGCCCCTGGATATGCCCCGCCGATGCCGAAGCTGACCACCACGTCAGGGGAATAGTCTCGTATAAGAAGGCCCGCAGCATGGCCTGCGTTGGCCTTTGCCATGCCTGATACGACATAAACATAGTCAGTTCCCCCGGCCCGGCTGGTGAAACAGGCGGGGCCGGGGCCTGCCCTGCGAACAAGACCCAGCCCTTTGATCAGAAGGGCGCCCTCTGACTGCACCGCGGAGATGAGTCCTACGGTCCTGCGTTTCTTCACCTGCTGGGTCCTTTTATTCTGCTTTGTTTTCAACAAGTTTATTATACCACCCACCTTGAAAAAAAATGTGTTCTGTGGTAAGCTGATACCTCGTCAGACAACCCGCATGCGCGGGCAATAAAATTCACACGCCGGCTACAGTCCCGCATCTGGTCCCTCACAGGGTTTTGCAGGACAGGCGGAGGAAAAAAACCACAGGAGGATTTCCATGGTAGTCTCTATGAAAGAACTGCTTGAGGCCGGGGTGCACTTCGGCCATCAGGTGAAGCGCTGGAACCCCAAGATGAAGAAGTACATCTTCGGGGAGCGGAACGGCATCTACATCATCGACCTGCAGAAGACCCTGAAGGGGCTTGAAGAGGCGTATAACTTCGTCAGGAATATGGCGGCATCAGGCTCGGGCATGCTCTTCGTAGGAACGAAGAAGCAGGCCCAGGACGCGGTCATGGAAGAGGCCCGGAGGTCAGAGTCCCACTTTGTCAACCAGCGTTGGCTGGGAGGCATGCTCACCAACTTTATCACGGTCAAGAAGAGCATCGAACGGCTCAAGAAGATCGAGGCCATGAAAGAGGACGGCACCATGACGCTGCTTCCCAAACGCGAGGCTGCCGCACTTGAGAAAGAGCGGGTCAAACTCGACAGAAACCTGTCAGGCATCAAGGACATGAAGGCCCTGCCAGGGGCCATATTCATCATCGATCCCAAGAAGGAGCGCATCGCCATCGCAGAGGCGCGGAAACTCTCGATCCCGGTCGTGGCGGTGGTTGACACCAACTGCGACCCTGATGAGGTGGACTATGTCATCCCGGGCAATGACGACGCCATCAGGGCGATAAAGCTGATCACTTCGAAGATGGCAAATGCTATCTCTGAGGGAAAGGCGATCATCTCAAAAGAGGCGGAGCAGGCGGCCGAACAGGCGAAGATAGAGGAAAAGACACAGACAGAGACAGCGCTGGGGGTGGCTGAATGAGCGTCATAGCGGCTGATTCCGTAAGAAACCTTCGGGAAAAGACAGGCGCCGGCATGATGGAATGCAAGAAGGCGCTTACCGAGAGCGGGGGCGACTTTGAAAAAGCGGTCGACATCCTCAGACAGAAGGGGCTCGCCACGGCAGCTAAAAAAGCGGGAAGGACCGCCTCCCAGGGCCTGATCGGCTCATACATCCACATGGATAAGATCGGGGTCCTCGTTGAGATCAACTGCGAGACGGATTTCGTGGCGCGGACGGATGATTACAAGGAGCTGGTGAAGGACGTTGCCATGCACGTCGCGGCCGCATCCCCCCAGTACCTCACGCGGGAAGACGTTCCCCAGGATGTCCTTGAGCGGGAGAAGGAGATCTACCGGGGCCAGGTGACCGGCAAGCCGGCCCAGGTGGTCGAAAAAATCGTCGAAGGCAAGCTGGAGAAGTTCTACACCGACACCTGCCTCCTGGACCAGTTGTTCGTCAAGGACCCTGACAAGAAGATCAAGGACATCCTCACGGAGAAGGTCGCCAAGCTCGGCGAAAATATCGTCATCAGGCGTTTCGTGCGTTTCCAACTGGGCGAGAACCAGCCTGCTGAGCCGAAGAGCTGTTAGGGGCGCCGTGGCGCACAGATACAAGAGAATCCTCCTGAAGCTCAGCGGCGAGGCCCTGATGGGCGATAAGGGCTATGGCATCGACGCCGGGACTGTTGACTTCATGGCGAGGGAGATCAGGGATGTCTTTTCAATGGGCGTCCAGATATCCATCGTCATCGGCGGCGGCAATATCTTCAGGGGGGTCCAGGCAAGCCTCGATGGCATGGAGAGGGCCTCTGCCGACTACATGGGAATGCTGGCAACGGTGATCAACGCCCTTGCCCTGCAGAATGCCCTGGAAAAGTATGACCTGCCGACCAGGGTGCAATCAGCCATAGAGATGCGGGAGCTGGCGGAGCCCTATATCAGGCGCAAGGCCATGCGCCACCTGGAAAAGGGCCGTATCGTCATCTTCGCGGCCGGCACGGGCAATCCCTACTTTACCACGGACACAGCCGCAGCCCTGCGCGCCATGGAGATCGGCGCGGACGTCATCATGAAGGGAACGAAGGTTGACGGCGTCTACTCGGCCGATCCGATGAAGAACCCGTCAGCGAAGAAATTCAGGGAACTGACCTATATGGAGGTCCTCAGGAAGGGACTCGGGGTCATGGATTCCACTGCCATCACTTTATGTATGGACAATGCCCTGCCCATTGTGGTATTTAATTTAAGAGGCAAAGGGAACATCAGAAAACTCATTGAAGGGAAAGACGTCGGGACCGTTGTCAGGGGGGAACGTGATTCAGGAACTAAGAAAAAGAACAAATGAGCGGATGAACCAGGCCATCGAGGCCTTCAAGAAGGAGCTCTCCTCGGTGCGGACCGGCAGGGCCTCCCTCGGCCTCCTCGAAGGCATCGCCATTGACTATTACGGCGCCATGACCCCTATCCAGCAGCTGGCGAGTCTCAGCATACCCGAGAGCCGTCAGATAACAATCCAGCCCTGGGAACAGAAGCTCATCCCTGAAATCGAGAAGGCGATCATGAAATCCGACCTCGGCCTGACCCCTGCCAACGACGGCAAGGTCATCCGCATCAACATCCCGGTGCTTACGGAAGAGCGGCGCAAGCAGCTGGTGAAGGTGGTGCGGAAACGCGCGGAGGAGGCAAAGGTTGCGGTCAGGAATGTCCGGAGGGACTCTAACGAGGAGCTGAAGAAGCTCGAAAAGGAAAAGCACTTGAGCGAGGACGACGTCAAGAAGGAACAGGACGAGGTCCAGAGGCTCACCGACTCCCACGTCAGGAAGATCGACGAGATCCTGGAACACAAAGAAAAGGAGATCATGGAGGTTTAGCTATGCACAACAACTTCGTACTCAAGGTTGAAGACGCCAAGCTGCCGGATATCCAGAAGGCGCTCCAGCAGGCAGGCATCAAGGTCCGGAGCATTATCGAGGTTTTCAAGGAAGAAATCAAGAAAGAAGAAACCAAGTAATGGCCCTGCGGAAGCCGACATCCGGGAAGAAGGCTGCCCCTTCCGCAAAGAAAGCCCCGACCAGGAAGGCGGCTGCAAAGAATACCGTCCGGAAGAAGACTGCTCCGAAGAAGGCCGACAAACCGTCAGCCGGGAAGACCCGGAAAAAGACCGCCGCCCCAAAGGCTGCAAGGCCCGTTTCCGGGAAAAAACCGGCCATCAGAAAGATTACTCCAAAAAAGACTGCACCGGTTCGCAAAGGCATATCACCAAGGAAAGTTGAAGGGATTGTGGAGAAGAAGATAGCAAGGTTGCTGGATATCAGAAAAGCGCTCCTGAAAAAGAAAGAAGCGATCGTAAAGGAAGCAAAGCAGGAAATAGCCAAATACATCAGCGGCGAGAACCGCCAGCTCGTGGATACCGCCATCGACGAGGGCGACTGGGCTGTGGTGGACATATCCGAGGATATCAACCTCAGGCGGCTCGACGCCCACCGCAAGACGATGCGGGACATTGACGAGGTTGTACGGAAGATCGACGAGGGCACCTATGGGGTCTGCGAAGAATGCGGGGAAGAGATCAGCGAACAAAGGCTGAAGGTGATTCCGACCGCAAGCCTGTGCATCACCTGCCAGGAAAACAAGGAACAGTTCGATGCGATCTCAAGGGAAGAGGTTATGTAGCGCTGCACAGCAAGGCATGAACGGATGTGAAACCCCTGAGGCGCCTGCGTCAGGGGTTTTTTGTGGAAAGCAGGCTTCTCAGGCCTTAGTTCTCTGATACCTCGATCTCGACGTATTCAGAAAGCACCGGGTCCTCAGCCTTCCTGAGGGTAACCGCGGTATAGGTGAGCCGTTGCGATGCATAGGAGTATCCGGTAAGGGTGACGACGCGTCCGACGGTCTTGATGCCGAAGACCTCGGTCTGGGAAGAGGGACCAGCCGGATCTCCGCTGGCGATAACCGTCTTATGGGCCTGTTTCAACCTCTCATGGAAGAATGCGGCTGCCTCCGCAATATTCCCCCTGTATGCATAAAAAAGACTCCTTTCCCCTCCCTCGCCCTGTATAGCCTGCCGAAGCCGCGCGCCGGGATACCTTCCGGTTTTCGGCTCGGATACAGCGGGTTCGGAACCGGGGAATACGGCGATCCTTGTCCAGTCCTTTCCGAAATGCGGGGACAACGGGATATACACATTGCCATCCGCTATGGTAAGCGCTACAACGGGTTGCGTACCCTTGGGCTGCGCAACGATGCTCTCGGATACCTCAATGACATCCGGCAGGTCCCTTGCCCGGCGCGTCAACGTGATTGCCGCCTTGTCAGCCGTCCTGCCCCAGGAGAAGGCGCCGAAGTATGTCGGCCCGTAGATACTGATACTCCGCGCAAGAAGGGCCTCGCCAAAGGCGCGTATCTTCTTGGGGTTCAGCGGCTCATCGGCAACTATAGTCAGGAGAATCTGCCCGTCGTTATTCCGGGCGACCTTTACCTCTTTATAGCGAAAAGACGGGGTGAAAAGCGAGGGGAGTTCATACCGGGCGGCTGATCCTGCCGACGCAGTCTCATTGCCCTGCGCAGGAACCGGGGAAGGCCCAAGGAAAAGAGCGGCGACAAGCACGGCAATGGCCGCGACCTGTCTCTTATATGCACGGCATCTGAACACCGCATATCCTCTCAGTCAGCAACAGGGTATCTGCTTTTCAGCATACGCAGCAATGCTACCACAAGACTCCGGAAAAGCTCAATAGGGACGAAGGATGATCGCTATGGATGGTCGATGGGATTGATGTCCCTGCCGTACACCTCGGCGAGTATCTTGTCCGCGCCCTTTGCAAGCAGGTCTTCAGCAAGCCTCCTTCCGAGGACCTCCGCCTCCTCAGGCCTGCCCGCTATGTCTGATGAAATGATGCGGTCGCCCGTGACACTGCCTACAAGCCCCTTCAGAGAAAGCCCGCCGCCTTCCAGTTGCGCGTGGGCTGCGATGGGAACCTGGCATCCGCCCTCGAGACGTTTGAGGCATGCCCTCTCGGCCCGCACGCAGATTGAGGTTTCGCGGTGGTCCAGCGGGGCGATGAGTTTATTGATGAATTCATCGCCCCGCCTGCACTCAATGCCGACAGCGCCCTGGCCGATGGCGGGAAGACTTACCGATGGCGGAAGCACCTCTGTGAGCCTGGCTGCCCAGCCGAGCCTCTTCACGCCGGCTGCAGCCAGGATGATGGCGTCGAACTGCCCCTCGTCGAGTTTCCTGATCCGGGTGTCGAGGTTGCCCCGGAGCTGAACGATCCTGATGTCAGGCCTGATATTCAGTATCTGGCAGGACCGCCTGAGACTGCTCGTGCCGATCGTGGCTGCCTGGGGAAGAGCAGCAAAGCTTTTGATTGCGAACCCTCCGTTTTCCATCCTGGCGATAAAGGCGTCTCGGGGGTCTTCCCGCTCGCAGATGACCGCGAGATGCAGCCCTTCCGGGAACTCGGTCGGCACGTCCTTCATGCTGTGGACCGCAAGGTCCGCCTCACCGGCGAGAAGGGCTTCTTCAATCTCTTTGACGAAGAGGCCCTTGCCCCCCACCTTTGCCAGGGGGACGTCGAGTATCTTGTCGCCCGTGGTCTTTATCTTGTTCAGCTCCACCCTGATGCCTGGATTCATCCGCTCCAGTTCAGCCTTCACCCACTCCGCCTGCCAGAGGGCAAGCTTGCTCGCGCGCGTGCCAATGACGACTTTATTCTTCATTTTCTATAAGCCTCCGTAATCCGCATGCCTGGTATTTTACCTTTTTCCCGGCCCGGAAATAAAATATTGCCGGCTACCGGTACCGTCCTAATTTGTCTCCATAAGATAGCGGATTGACCATCAAAAGACAGTGGATAAATAATTTACGGGATTAAGAGCCTGTAGCACGAATATCGCACCGCGCATAAAACAGCCGTGATAAAATATAGGCCGCAAAAAGAAAGATAGGAGAATGTAAAGACCGAAAGACCGGGGACGTTGATGAATTAGTTGACTTGTTTATCGAGCCATCATCTTTGAAATAGCCGTAGTTGTAACTCCGGTTTCACGAGCAACTATAGCCATCGGGACGCCATATTTTTCGATTAGTTCCTGTGCTATTCTTTTTCGTATCCGGCTGATTTGTCTCCGGCGGCCTCCGCCTTTCAACTCTGATGCTTTTACGTTTTCTTCGTCGCACATCGCTCTAATCGTTTCCTTATCCCTCTGCATATTACGTGATGCAATATCCCGGGAAAATCAGGTCTCGCTTGTCGCGGCATATATCATTATGCAAGGTCAGTTTGAATAGTCAACTAATTCATCAACGTCCCCCTAAGTCCTTATTCTCTTGGTGTTAAGTGACTTCTTTTTTCTTTTGTTTGTGATATTTTGAAATAACGACCCCACCAAAATAACACGCCATTGCAGGAAAAAGAGAATGAATAACCTGGAAAGCTCGATCAGATAGCTGTGGCTCCTTCGGCCATTGGAACCCCGAAAAGCCGTTGACAGCATAGAACATTGCCAACAAAGCAAGCCAATACTTGAGATGAGTTTCCTCCACTATGTAAACAGTCAGAATACCGCTGCCGAAGGCCACAAGAGCAACAGGCAGGACGGAAATGATTCCCATAAGTAAGTAGCCAAATAAGCCGCCGCCGTAGGTCATGCCCGATGTGACTTGATCATGAATCATAAAAAGTGGACGCACGACCCACCAAGACAAATAGTAAATACCGGCCAGAATCAGAATGTTTCGGATATATGTCTTTTTCATATTGTTATTTTCATAATTTCACACAACGAAAACAATAAGGCGGTGGTGCAATTGGCCGGAATGAAAAACGTGCCCAGCTTAATGCCAGTCGCCTTGATTGGAGTGTTATAAGTTCTTTTCCATTCATTGCAGTTTCTTTATGACTTCCGGCTTTTCTTTCTTGAATCTCTTGAAATAGAGTTCCTCTATTAAGTCCGGCAGCGGAGCCTTCCAGCGTTACTGCTTATGATTTGCAAGACTTCCGAATTTCTGCGGATTCATACCCAATTCCCTTGCCATCTGGATTTGAGTGTCAGATAAGTGATATTTCTTTTTTGCCTCAATCCATTTTTTGTTCTTGTCTGTCATTTCTTATTTCCGGCTTCTCAATCTGCTTGACCTTTTCCCATCACAAATTGACCCGTGAAATATTTCTTCCGAATTTGTCCGGCTTCCTCTTCAATCCAGCGATCAAGCCCGACCTTCTTGATGCGGCAGAGATTGTACACTTTTATGTTATGTGGACGGATAGCGGCCAGATCAGCCATCGGAGCCAAAAAAGCACACGGAAAATCATTGCAGTCACAGCAGAATTCCACGCCCTTGGCCTTGACACAATCCAAAGTCGGACACCCCTGAGGTAGATGAATATGGTTGCCGTCCTGTTTGCGGCAACCCTTGCAGGGTATTTCCTCCTTCGGCCAGCCATATTTGCCATGAATCATTTCGGCAAAATCGTTTGTCAAATTGTCTTCGTAAATTTCGCAATTGAAACAGTCCAGCCCGCAAGGTGCCGTCAAAGTTTTTTTGTCTTTCATATTTCTTCCTTTCTCCTTATAACGCTGGCCTTAACCAGCGCGGGCAATAGGCTAAAATGAAAAAAGAACAAGGCTTATACCGCGTATGGTTGAAGGCTTTGTTATTACCGGATTGTTTATTTCTTTAGAATATCTTCGGCAGTAAAAAAAGAGGCTCTGCCTTTTCGCTCTTTAGCCTCAAATTTCTTTATATCATTTAAATCCGTGACATTTTCATAAAGTTCGAACAACGATTTTTTTACAAGTGCCGATTTGTCTTCGTGGAAATGTTCGGATAATTTTTTCAATATCTTTTCCTCATCTTTATTCAGTCTGATGGATATCACACCCATTTGTCATATACCTCCTCTCGCTTGGCAATTGAGATTACAAAGAAATTACCTTCCTCAATATAAAAAATAGCTCTATATTTTCCTTTTCTGACACGGTAGTAAGTTCTCTTTTCCGACGACTTCAATTTCTTGATATCAAAAAGACTTAGGTCGTGGGTTGCATATAGGGAAATAAAAACGTTATTAAATCTTTCAAAAATATCCCGGGGCAAAGAACCCTTGAAAACTGCCTTTCTGACATCCTCTTCATAAACAACCATGCTATATGTTTACAATGTATGACACTGTTTGTCAAGTTTGGCCTTTATATTCGTTTTCATATGTCTTTATATTTTGGTTATAACGAGATGCATCAGCCGACGCGCGCCACACACGCTTGAATGAAAAACGCACCACGCTTATTCGCGGTCGGCTGGATGCCAGTGTTCTGTGGTCTTCATGCCTTATGATGATTTGTGGCTGTTTCATTCGATTATTTCAACTTTGCGATGAGAACTGTCAAAAGTAGTGACGCCAAGATAACAAGAAGCAATTTTAACATGCTACGATCCGCTTCTTTTATAGTCTTTTTTAGTTCTTCTTTGCTCATTGGTTTTCGCTCAATGCCTGCGGCGCGCAATATTCCGCCTGCCCGATCAGCGCACGAGAAATCAGGATCATGGTATGTCCTGCATATCGGACAAAATCGTTCTCCGCTGTTCATTAGCTGTTCATTTTGCTGTTCATGTCTCATTTTTCAGTTGCCGTTATTGCCTTGGCTGTTATTAATGCCGTTATAATATTTGCACCTAATCGGGATAGGGGGAAGCCTCGCGGCTTCGCCCCTCCCACACCACCTGGCATACGGATCACGTACCTCGGCGGTTCGGTTGATTTGGTTGCCCCATGGTCTTCTCATAGAGACTGGGCAGTCCTAATGACGCAAAGTATGAAACCGGTAACACAAACGCCAGGGCAGGACTCCGGCTTAATCTCCAGGGTCCATGTGCCAATTTTGCCGTATTCCATGCAAGGTCCCGGCTCACCCCACGCTTGCGCAGTTCATGATATCCACGCGTCCCCCACTGTTTCCAAAGATAACAGCGGAGGCGACGCCTTACCCATGAATCCAGCTCCTTCAGTATCGAGCTGCTTTCACAGACTCCTAATGTGGTAATGTGGGGTCTTTGATCTTGATATTTTCTTGTTATCGTCATTTATCATCCCACTTATCGTTGAATAATGCAGCCTATCCGCAGTGGACGTGCCATGGATTAATATAGCACATTCTCTCGTATTATCCAAGATCAAAGACCTGACCCCAGTTCGTCCCCATTCTTCGTCTCTTCAAAAAAATCCACAGAGAGTATGTTCATCTGATAATTCGTGTTCGGAGTGCTGTTATAGGTTTCATTGATGAAGTTACCGAGGTTCCGGCTCGCCGCCTTGGATATGTTATGCAGGCTATAGTAGGTGGCATCGTCCATCCAGTGATCCGACCTGAAGGTGAGAGTCCAGTTAAGCATGAAGAGATTCGAAGGCGTGCTGTCTTTCCTCAACTTCGTCCGCTGATCCGCCCACATGGCGTTAACGTCGGTCGTATTCGAGTAGTCGCCGTTGATCGGCAGTGTCCTGAGAAAACCGGGAGTCGGATGGGACACTATGTAGTCATCGCCATAAATAAGGAATACATTGGCGGTTGGGACCATTAATTCGCCCATGGGCCTGGCGAGCAGCCCGTCGGTCGACCCCTTATACAGCCACCGGCCGATCTTATCATTAAGGAGCTTTACGAAGCGTGCATGCACGGAGTCGTCGAACGAGCAGAAAGCGCCGACCTTCAGAATCACGAGTTCGGGGCCCTCCTGCGAGAGGAAATCGGCGATGTGATCCAGCTCCGTGCTGAAAGGTTGGCTGCCTATGCAGTCGTGGTACAGATAGAAATCATTGTTGTGTAACACCGGCCTGATGTCGAAATACCGAATGCCGCCCGCAAGCTGCAGGACCAGGGTCTTCGACTGGGCGGTAGCGAATGGCTGCACCACGGTTGCAGGGATGATATCCGGGGCGTCGCGGCAGCCAGCCGGGACCCGTTCGAGCGACAGATTATAGGCTCCGCTGTCGTGGGTTCCGGGCAGGACGGTCTTCCAGAGGGGCCTGGCCCAGAGCAGGGGCGTGTTTTGCATCCAGCGTTTCCTGTTGAGAAGAAGGCTGTTGGCAGAATATGTTGCTGCCAAGCCGCAATCGTGCACCTGTATGGCATGGCCGCCGCGGCATGCCACCGACACAGTATTCGGGTCTTGTCGCGTCTCCCCCGGCCCCGAATCTGTCCCCGGAACAATTTCTCCGCTTGCGTGCCAGATGATCGAGTTGCCTATGCACTATTCCGGGGACACCATACTCAATTCTCGCCGCTACCCCGGCTGAATATCACTTCGAGCCTGCGTCCCCGTTCCAATCCCCCGGATAAAATGCAAAAGGAGGTTTTCATTTCCTTCCTGAACTCATCGATCTTCCTATTTGCACATGAGGTGTCGACTTCAGTCGCAAACAAATCATTTTTTTCTTGACTTCCCCAGCTACCATGCGGCATAAAATAGCATCTTCCTGAGGGGGGACATTGGCACATCATAAAGGATTAGGAGGATAACATGGACAAAGGGAAACAACTTGTGGCCTCAGATCATGCGGGGATTTCGGGTAGACAGATGCAGTGGCTGCCCGGTCGGGAATTAGCGATTCGGAGAAACGGGGTTTTCGGCTCGCTTCTGAAAGCGGCGGTGACCGTAGTAC
>JAKAGF010000036.1 GCA_021825805.1 Nitrospirota bacterium | reverse complement strand
ATCCTAACCCGTCAAGGTGGCTTGAGGCCGGGGTGAGATGTAAATTCTGATACCCCTTTGGGGTAATATCACGCACGAGGAGGGCGACTGATGGCAACGACCAAGAAGACAGCGGCAAAAAAGACGACGAAGGTTGCGGCGAAGAAGAAGCCGGCAAAGAAGGTGAGCGGGGCGAAGACTAAGAAGGGAATAATGGTTGTTGGGTGCTGTAGTTCTATAGGCAACTCATCGCGAAGATAACGTCCAAACCGTCAGGGAGGGCTGAGGCCCTCCCTGACTGAATTCTTGTGCATCTTTCCACTTATTGCAAGATCCTTCCCGTTGACGGCCAGGCCGGTTCATTTTACATTTTTTCGACCAAAAACACTGCCATAGCTGAAGTTTCCGAGGGACTTCTTCGAAGGATTCAGAGCGGGCGGACTCTCCCGGCAAAGGATGAGCGTCTCCTCCGGCGGCTCGGCATCCTGATTGCGGACCCTGGCCGGGAGAAAAAAAGAATGCTCAGACTTCCGGAGGAACTGAATCGGGCGAGCAGGCTCCTGAGCATCAAGCTCGTGATGAACCTCGACTGCAACCTCGCCTGCAGGTACTGCTTCGAGGGGAACCGCAAGGGCAGGTTTTACATGTCGCAGGAGATTGCGGATGAATTCGTCAATTTTGTAAGGGCAAGAATAACGTCCCAGCGCCTCTCCATAGAAACGAGGAGACAAAAAGGCGGTGGGTTTATCGATGAGGTATTCATAACCTTCTATGGCGGCGAGCCGCTCTTGAGCAGGAAGCTGATCGTCCATACCGCAAGGAAGTTAAAGACCCTCGCCGGGAGACTTGGCAAGGCCTTCAGCTTCGCGCTCCAGACAAACGGCACGCTTCTAACGAAAGAGGTTGTTCAGGAGCTGAGGCCGCTCGGTCTTGCCGAGGCATATGTAACGGTCGACGGCCCCAGGGAAAACCATGACGCATTCAGGCCTTATAAGTCCGGCAGGGGCAGCTTTGACGTGATCATGAGAAACGTGCAGGACGTCTGCGGGCTTGTCGATCTTAAGCTGGGCGGCAATTTCACAAAGGACAATTACAGGAGCTTCCCCGGCTTTCTCGATTATCTCATCGAAAGCGGTCTGACCCCTGATAAGGTTCCCTCAGTCGGATGCTTCACCGTTGTCTCTGAAGGCGCGGATGTCCTCCCCGACTACAGGGGAGGTTGCTCATCGGTGAATGAGTCGTGGTTGTTCTCGTCCGGCCCCTTTCTCAGGGAGGAGATACTCAGGAGGGGCTATCACGGTGAGCGTTTGACCCCTGTTGTCTGCATGATGGAGCACTGGAACAACTTTCTGGTGAACTACAACGGCGACATATATAAATGCCCGTGCCTTATCGGCAGGAAGGAATTCTGCGTCGGTAATATCAAAACAGGCGTAAACGATTTTCGAACCTCTCATAACCTCGACAACTGGAAGAACGAGCAATGCCTGAATTGTTCCTACCTTCCCCTTTGTCTCGGCGGTTGCAGATATATGAAATTCGTTCGCGACGGCAACATGGACGGTGTGGACTGCAAAAAACCTTATTTCGATGCCACGCTGGAGGCCTTCGTGAAGCAGGACATACGGTACGATCTGATAAAGGAAAAATAGGAAAAAAGCATGGGCAGCGATCCTCCCTCCTGGGATAAGAGGGGGAAAGGGGAGTTCCGGCAGAAAGGTTGTCGGTTTAATGTGGTATTTTTTCTTGGCTTACGATATCATATCCAAAATATGATGCCTCAGCACACGAGGCGAAATTCCGTGGGGACGGATGGCCAAGCGAACCGCGTTATTTATAGTGACCCTTCAATGCCTCTTTCTGTGCGCCTGCGCGCTGTCCTGGGCCGGCGAGGTCATTGTTGTCAAGAGCCTCGACATACAACCCTACAACGAGGCCCTTGCCGGATTCAAGGCCTTCTGCAATTGCGAGGTGGATGAGCTTACCCTCAGCGAAGACGGCCGGAACGATATCACCAGGCGCGTTCTGGACAAAAACCCTGACGCTGTTCTTGCCATAGGCCTCGATGCTTTTGAGCGCCTGAAATCCATTCACGACCTGCCGGTCCTCTATGCCATGGTGCCGGGTCCGCAGTACATCCCTGCCGGCCGTGCGAATATATCCGGGGTGAGCATGTACGTCAGCCCTGATCGCAATATGGCTGCAATCCAGGACCTCTTCCCGCATGTCGAGAGGATCGGCATCGTGTATGACCCCAGAAACTCCGAACAGTTTGTGCGGGAGGCCGGTCAGGCTGCTCAGGCCAGGGGCGTGCAGCTCGTGGCAAGAAAGGTGGCCCGGCCGGCTGATGTCCCCTCTGCAGTGGAGGGCCTTAAAGGCAGGATCGACCTGCTATGGATGATACCCGACGCAACGGTCATCAATGCAGAGGCGGTGAAGTACATGCTCCTCTTTTCCTTCCAGAACAGGATACCGCTATTCACTTTTTCAAAGAAATACGTTGAAATGGGCGCGGTCGCCGCCCTGCATGTCTTTCCATATGACATGGGCGCGCATGCCGGGGAGTTGTACCGCAGGCTGATGCAGGACAGAAACGCCGGTCCCCTGCGGGTGGACAGCAGGAAGAGCGTCATGGTGGTCAACGGCAAGATCGCGCGGAAGCTCGGCATAAAGATGCGCGAAGAACTGGTGAACAGGCTTGAGGATGTCAGCAGGTAATTTCAGGAACAGCTTCGGATTCAAGATCTTCAGGGCCTTCGGCCTCGCAATACTTGCGGTTTCGCTCGTCTTTACATCCTTTCTTGTCTACTACCAGAACAGGGCGGTGAAGGAGAACCTGGTCAAGGATGGAAAGATGCTGGCAGGGCTCCTCTCCTATGGCGCGAGGACCTGGGTCTTTGCTGAAAACAGGGAGATGCTGCAGACCGAAGCGCAGGGCTTCATGGGACAGGAGAATGTCGTTGCCGTCCTCGTGTACAATGCCGAGAAATCCCTGATCTATGCTGAACAGAAGAGGCCCTTTGCGGGCAGGTCCCAGCTCGAAAGGTCACGGGAAAAGGTCTCCGCCCTGAAACCGGCTCCAGAAGGAGTAATGGTGATAGAGGGAGACCATGTCCTGTCTTTTATCGCGCCGGTGGTTCTCGATCATTCGCCCGGCCCGGAGGAGCTTATTTACCTCGACAAGCCGGCGGCAAAAGCCGAATCCTCTGTCATCGGGTATGTCGAGGTGGTGCTTGACGCCAACGTGCTGCGGCATGAGATGAAGGCGATACTCCTGAGAAACGCGCTTTTTGCCCTTGCCTTTCTGTTGTTTGGGGGCATCGCCATTTATGGCGTCATCAGCAGGGTGACCGCGCCCCTGACGAGGCTGACCAGCGCTGTGCGGGACCTGGGCAGGGGCGAAACGGTCGAGAGGGTGCCGATCGAGTCCCGCGATGAGATCGGCAGGCTGGCGATGGATTTCAATACCATGTCCGAGAACCTCCTGAAGCGCGAGGAGGAGAAACGGGCGCTCGAGGAACGGCTCCGTCATGCCCAGAAGATGGAGGCTGTTGGGACCCTGGCGCGCGGGATAGCCCATGACTTCAACAATATCCTCGCGACTGTCAGGGGATCGCTCTACATCATCGAAAGGCGGATGCAGGTCCCTGATTCCCTGAAGCACTATGTCGAGAAGATCCATACGTCTATCAATAAGGCGCAGTCGCTGATACAGGGTCTCATTACCTTCAGCAGGACGCAGACAGCGAACCTGCAGCCCCTGGATCTGAACGCCCTGGTGCTGAAGGCACGGCCGATGCTGTCGGGCATTGTGGGCGATTCGGTTGAACTGAGCCTCTCCCTCTGCGAAGGCGAGCTTATGATCCTGGCTGATGCCTTCCAGCTGGAGCAGGTCCTGATGAACCTGAGTTCCAATGCGCGCGATGCGATGCCCGACGGGGGCAGGCTCGTCATAGCCACGGAACGGCGGGCATCCGGCCCGCATGACCCCGGCGACAGCCGGACCGTTTGCGCGGAATGCGCTGTCCTTACGGTCAGCGACAGCGGGACTGGTATGGATGAAGAGACGAGGAGCCGGATATTTGAGCCCTTCTTTACCACAAAGGAACCCGGCAAGGGGACCGGCCTCGGCCTTTCGATTGTTTATGGTATCATTCAGCAGCACCGCGGGCGCATTGAGCTGCAGACCGGAAAGAGCAGCGGCACGGTTTTTTCCATCCACCTTCCGCTCGCTCCCTATGCGGGCGATGAGCTGTCGCGGACGGATAATAATGATTTTGGCGGAGAGGTGTAAGGAATGGGAAAGGTTCTTATCGTCGACGATGAGGGCGACCTCAGGAGTATTGTAAGGGACGTACTGAAGGACGAAGGTTTTCAGTGCTCAGAGGCCGCAGACGGGATGAAGGCTATGCGGGCCTTCCGCTCGGACATGCCCGACGCCGTGCTCCTTGACCTGAACATGCCCTATCTCAACGGCATCGACACGATGAAGGAACTCCACAAGATCGACCGCACGGTGCCGGTCATCGTGCTGACCGCGTATGGTGACATTCCCACGGCAGTCGAGGCGATCAAGGCGGGCGCATATGACTTTATGGCAAAACCCCCTGAATTCGACCGCCTCATACTCACGCTGAAGAGGGCGGTGGAACGGCGGCTGCTTGAACAGGAGGTGGAGAGGGCGAATGATGCGTTTAAATCTTCGCTCGAGCATATCCTGGGCAGGGGCAGTGCGATAAAGGGGGTGATAAGCCAGATAAAACAGGTGGCGCATACCGATTTTTCAGTCATCATCCAGGGAGAGACCGGCACCGGGAAATCGGTCGTGGCCGGCGCCATACAGGACCTGAGCAGACGGGCGGGCGGGCCTTTTGTAAGCGTGGATATCAGCCTCATCCCGGACCATCTGGTCGAGAGCGAGCTCTTCGGCTACCGGAAGGGCGCCTTTACCGGCGCCGACAGGGACAAGGAGGGGTATTTCGAGACCGCCCACAGGGGCAGCATCTTTATCGATGAGCTTGAGAATATGTCGTCGCAGGTGCAGGCAAAGCTCCTGAGCGTGATTGAGCGCAAGAAGGTCTTTCCTCTCGGCTGCACTACGCCTGTTGATATCGACATCCGGCTTATCGCCGCGACGAACAAGGACATCCGGACGAGCGTCCGCAGCAGGGAGTTCAGGGAGGACCTCTTCTATCGGCTCGGAGAGTTCATCATCACCCTGCCTCCCCTGCGGGAGAGGATCGAGGACATCCCATTTTTCACGCGGAAGTTTGTCTTCGAGGCGTCGGTGGAACTGAACAAGCAGATCCGGGAGATATCCAACGATGCGCTCGCCGCACTCGCAAAATACCCCTGGCCCGGCAACCTGCGTGAACTCAAAAACGTGATGAGGCGCGCTGTTTTGGCCGCTGACGGAGATACGATCGACCACGGGTGCGTCGCCTGCCTGCTGAACGGAGAGGGGTTCGGGCAGGAAGTCCCTTTCCTCTCCCTGAGAGAGGCGGTGAAGCAACTGGAGCGGAAGATGATCGCGCAGGCCCTCATAAAGACCGGGGGGAACAAGAGCAGGGCAGCAGAGCTGCTGGATATGAGCTACAAGAACCTCTTTGATAAGGTGAAGGAATATAATATCAACGGATAATCTCTGCCAAAGGCGGCAGGGCATCTCCCCGGTTCTATAGTTTCCAACCTTACTGCATTTCTTATATACGGAAACGTCCCTTTTCTGTATTTTTTATATAGTCTTTTTTTCCACTTCCGCTTGATCCCCCGATAATGCTGATAAATCAAGATGTTTGCTATGCTGACTGATTTGGCATTTCTCTTGCTTATATTCAGAAGGCGAGGACTGAGCAACCATGAACAGGGGATCCAGGGGGAAGGGGATGAAGGGCCGCGATGCGCTGACGCCGCGCGAGGTCGAGGTATTGCGGTGGCTTCGCAAGGGCAAGACATCGTGGGACATTTCGGTGATTCTCATGATCAGCGAACGGACGGTGAATTACCATGTGGGCAACATTATGCAGAAGCTGGACGTCACCAACAGGATGCAGGCGGTTTCCGAGGCGGCGAACCGCGAGCTCATCGGACTATAGCAGAGTGGGGAGCAGCCGGTGAAGAACCTGTTGCCCCGACAGGAGTTAAGCCGGCTGTTTGGCGAGGTGACCTTCCGCGAGTTCGCCCATAAAGACATGGAAGAGATCAGGAGGATGAAACCCCAGACACTCTTCTGGCTGGCGTTCAGCACCTGGAAGCGGATCGTCCAGTTCAATCTCCTGCCCGTCAGCGCAGAGGCGCTGGATGATGACATTATGAGAAAAGACCCTGAGGCGCATGTAAAGATATCAAAGATCATCGGCGCTCCTGTCATCAAGGATATTTCATATGTAAACGCGGCGGTCGCCGGACAGGACAGGAACGAGCGCACGGTGGCTGAGATCTTTGCGGTGCGGGTTTATCCCAATAACCTGCACCTTGCGAATGTTGAGTTTGAGCGGCCCGTGAGGCCCGCGGAACATGACGCCTACAAGGACATGATAGGAGAATACACGGACTTGTTTACCAAGGTGGCGAAAAACGCGATCAGGTACGGCAAGGAGCAGGGCTGCAACTACCTTCTTCTCACCGCCCGTTTGCCCTATCATGCGGAGATTTTTGCAAGGGCCGGTTTTCTGATGGAAGACCATGTTTCGGAAAGCCATGCGCAGGAACTGGGCGTCGGCATCCCGATGATCCGGCAACTGTGAGAAAGGAAGATACGATCCGATGAAAGATATGGAAACGATCAATAACGGGTCGCACTGCGTTGAAGAGGCTGCCCTTACGCAAAAGAAGGTCATCGACATTCATGCCCATATCGTCGGCCCCGGAGATTCCGGAAGCGGCTGCAGCATGTCCCGGGAGTTCAGGTTCGGTCCGGCATTCGCGGCGATGCTCATGGGGCTCAGGATCGGTCCGCTTGACGCCACTGACGGAAAAATCAGGGCAGCGGTGCTCGCGTCAGTCGAGGCCTCGTCCAGCATTGATCATGCGGTTGTTCTCGCGCTTGACGGGGTCTATAAGAACGGTTCCCTCGCAGCGGCGGAGTCTCAAGTGATTGTTGCCAACGATTATGTCATGGGGCTTGCCGCTGAAAGCGGGAAGGTGCTTTTGGGGGCCTCGGTGCATCCCTACCGGGAACCCAGGAACATGCAGGCGGAGATGCGGCGATGTCTGGACGCAGGGGCAGCGCTCTTTGTCTGGGCCCCGGCCTGCCAGCAGATCAATCCTGAGGACGACCGATGCATCCCATTTTATCTCTGCCTCGCACGGGAAGGCATTCCCCTGCTCTGTCATGGGGGGACGGTTTTCACGACACGCTCTTCAGCGGCGAAGTTCAGCTGGTACAATGAATCAAGAAGGCTCAGACGGGCCCTGGATATCGGGGTAAAGGTGATCATCTCATACAGCCATGCCTCCTGCGGCGGCGTTTTTCCTTCATATGATTATGATTCCATCGACGATCTCCTCGAAATGCTCAGGTCGGCGGACGAGAACGGATGGGAACTATACGCCGATATATCCGCCCTCTGTTCGCCATCAGGGACCAGCTGCCTCGAACGGCTCAAACGGGAGATCGCCATGCGGAAGGTACGGCCTGAGCGTATCCTCTTTGGCAGCGACTTCCCCAGGCCGGTGATTGATATCAGCTCGCTGAGGCGGGGGATGACGCCGGATGAACTCCGGCAGCGTCTCATGTGCGGGGGAAATATGTTCGACAGCGCCTTCGACGCCCTCAGGAAGTTCGGCATGGACGAAGCGGTCTTCACCTCTGCCGCTGATATTCTGCGGCTCTGATCCTGTATCTTCAACCGAGGTGTCCGTGAGAGATATTCAGTGGACCGCTGTTGAATACTCCTGATCTTCCCCTCTCCTGTCCTGTGTCCGCCTCGCGGGAATTCATTGTGTTGAGTCTCTCTCCTGATTTATAGTAAAACAAAGGTTCGTATCAGGAATGAATACCAGGCGCCATGAAGTTTCTTAAGAACGGATCCATCGCCTTTCCCCTGACAATCGTGTTGTCTCTTGCTGTCCATGCGGCTGTTGTCGGGTGGGTCGTCCGTTTTCCAGCCCCTGATCTGGCGAAGCTGCTGACCGGTGGTGTTATCACGGCGACGCTGGATAGCGATGTAAAGGGCGGGGGCAGCGGTCCTGCAAGGCGCGCAACATACGCTGCTGGTGATGAGGATACGACTGCTGCCGGCCCGGGGGCTGAGGAGTCGCCTGATAAGACGCCGGGGGTCCGGTCTCCGGATATCCGGACAGGACCTGCTCACAGCAGTATTGCGCCGGAAGACCCTGCTTCAGGGCCGGTAGATGTTCCGGAGAGCAGCGGGCAGGTGGAGGACGCGTCAAAAGCGGCGGCTCCTTCCCCTATTGAAGACGCTTTGCAGCAGCAGGCGGCAGTCGCTGTTTCGCCCGGCAGGATCGTTTCCGCCGGCAGGGAGAGGTTCTTTTTTGAGATATACTGGCTCGGCGTCTACGTCGGCAAGGCGGTACTCGAGGCGTCCAATGAGAACGGCATCCTGAGGATAACGTCACAGGTCCATTCCGCTCCGCTCATATCGACGTTTTATTCAGTGGATGATTTTGCGGAGAGCACGGTCAGGGGCAGGGTCCCGGTGCGGTTCAGGATCAAGCAGAGGGAGGGGAAATACCGGTCCGACAAGGAGACGATCTTTGACCCTGAAGGCGGGAAGGTCGTGTATTTCGACTATCTCAAGGGGACCAGGGACGAGCACACTGTCACGAACCAGCCACTGTGGGACGTGATCTCAGGTTTTTTTTACCTGAGGACCCGGCCGATGGAGGAAGGAAAAACGGTCAACATAGACATCTTCGACAGCAACAAGTTCCTTACGAGCGAGGTCGCCGTGCTCGGGAAGGAGAAAGTGCTGGTCGCGGGCAGGGGAGAGGTTGATGCGATCGTTGTGAGACCTGTCCTGAAATCCGAGGGCCTTTTCCAGAACAAGGGAGACATCCGCATCTGGCTCTCTGACGATGAGAACAGGTTCCCGCTGCGGGTTGTAACAAAGGTCCCCATCGGCAGCGTCGTTGCTGAACTGAAACGCATGGAGCGCGAGCCGTAATCCATACCGCGGCTTATCCGGAAGCAACAACAGGATTAACATGACTGCGTTTCAATGGCGCGGGTTTTTTCATTCCGCTTTCAGTTACAATCAATCATGTCGGATGCACTGATCGTCATCGGCGGCGGGCTGGCAGGCTCCGAGGCCGCCTGGCAGGCGGCAAGGAGGGGAATTACGGTGCTGCTCTACGAGATGCGGCCGGAGCGTCAGACAGAGGCCCACAGGACCGGTCTCCTCGGCGAGCTGGTCTGCTCTAATTCCCTCCGTTCCAAAGACCCCGGCAGCGGCCCCGGCCTTCTCAAAAAAGAGTTGTCAATGGCTGGTTCGCTCATTATGGAGGCAGCCGACGCGTCCTCTGTTCCGGCAGGATCGGCCCTTGCTGTTGACAGGAACATCTTTGCTGAATTCATCAGCAGCAGGCTTTCATCCCACAAGAATATCGAGATAGTGCGCGGGGAAATGACCGATCTTCCCGACACGCCCGCCATACTCGCCACCGGGCCTCTCACGTCAACCGCAATGGCGGAATCTCTATCCCGTTTTATAGGCGGAGAGCATCTTTATTTCTATGACGCTATAGCTCCCATAGTCGCCGCTGATTCCATTGATAACGATAAGGTCTACCGCGCCTCCCGGTACGGCAAGGGCGGAGACGACTACGTAAACTGCCCTATGACAAAGGAGGAGTACGAGGCGTTCTATCACGCCCTGCTGGAGGCCGACAAGGTCACGCCGAGGGGATTCGAGGAGGAAAGGGTCTTTGAGGGCTGCATGCCTGTCGAGGTGATGGCTGCCCGGGGGGTTGATACCATCCGGTTCGGTCCCATGAAGCCGGTGGGGCTTCCTGATCCCAGGACCGGAAAGGAGCCCTTTGCCGTTGTGCAGCTCCGTGCTGAGAACAATGAGCTGACAGCATATAATATGGTGGGCTTCCAGACCCGTCTGAAATGGCCTGAACAGAAGAGGGTCTTCAGCATGATCGCAGGCCTTGAGCGCGCGGAGTTCCTCAGATACGGCAGCGTCCACCGCAACACCTTCATCAACTCACCTCTTTTCCTGGACAAAGACCTCACCCTGAAGATGAAAAAGACCCTCTTTATCGCAGGCCAGATATCGGGTGTGGAGGGGTACATAGAATCAACCGCAATGGGACTGCTGGCAGGCATCAATGCGGCGCGCATGATGAGGGGCCTGAATGTTCCCGAGGTTCCTCCTTCCACATCTCACGGGGCCCTTGTGAGGCACATAACCGGATCAGAGAGCAAGCATTTCCAGCCGAGCAATATCAATTTCGGCCTGTTTCCGATTCCTGCGGCAGCGCTGAAGATACGGGACAAGAAGAAGAGACGGATGCTGATTGCGGAGAAGGCGCTTGAAGACTGGGGGCGCTACCTTGCGATGGTGAATGAGGAAAGTCCGGTAGAGGCAGCGCATGGAATGTCTTTGGGCCGGGGATGAAAACGTGAAGGAATATATCGACAAGTTCATACGATTTCTTGAGGTCCAGCGGGACGCCTCTCCCCACACGGTCAGGGCATACCGGAAAGACCTTGAGGCATTCGGCGCGCATGTCAGGAAGGAGCCGGGAGAGATCGAGCTCATCGATGTGCGCGGGTTTGTTGCCCGGCAGATCAAGGACGGCAGGGACAAGTCCACTGCCGGAAGACGGCTCGCCAGTGTCCGGTCTTTTCTGAAGTTTCTCCACCGGGAGGGATATATAAAGTCAAATCCCGCAAAGCTCGTCTCTACGCCGAAGACGCGGAAGCTCCTGCCCCGGTTTCTCTCTGTGGATGATATCTTCTCGCTTGTTGAAAAGCCGGAGGGCATCGGGTTCATCCCTGCCCGCGACCGGGCGATCCTTGAGCTCTTCTACTCAAGCGGCCTCAGGGTGAGCGAGGTGTCCGGGCTCAATATGGACGACGTCAATACCCGCGAGGGGCTGGTGAAGGTGAGGGGGAAGGGGAAGAAGGAGCGGCTTCTGCCGATGGGGTCCAAGGCGGTGGATGCGGTCAAGTCGTACTTGGTCGAGAAGATCCTGCTGAGGAAGAGACACATGGCCGTGTTCATCAATCGTAGCGGCGGGAGGCTGACTGAAAGGGGAATACGGAGGATCGTGGTGAAGTACGCCCGTCAGATCGGCATCAGCGGACAGATCGGTCCGCATACGCTGCGGCATACCTTTGCCTCGCATCTCCTGCATGAAGGGGCTGACCTGAGGGTCATTCAGGAACTCCTCGGCCATGCCTCTCTCTCGACGACGCAGAAGTATACGCACCTCGATGTGACCCACCTCATGGATATCTACGACAAGGCCCACCCCCTTTCGAAAGAGGAAAAATAGAATCCGGAATATTTGAGCCGGGTATTAATGACAGACCCTCTCTTTTTTAGTAAAATAAACAATTGTCGAAAGGAGCGGTAATGTTCCACGCAACAACGATACTCTGTGTAAGACGAAACAGCACGGTCGCGATCGGTGGCGACGGCCAGGTCACCCTGGGAAATACCGTTCTGAAGCATAACGCAAAAAAGGTCAGGCGGCTCTTTGGCGACAAGGTGATCGCCGGCTTTGCCGGCGCAACGGCGGATGCCTTTACCCTCTTTGAGAAGTTCGAGGCCAAGCTGGAGGCATACCGGGGCAACATAACCAGGGCTGCCGTTGAACTGGCAAAGGACTGGCGGACCGACAAGGTCCTCAGAAGGCTCGAGGCCCTGCTGATCGTCGCCGACAGGGAGCATGCCTTCATCATTTCCGGCACCGGGGACGTGATCGAACCTGAGGAGGGAATAGCTGCCATCGGTTCGGGCGGTCCCTATGCCCAGGCAGCGGCGCAGGCCCTCTGTCATAATACCGGCCTCGGGGCGCGGGAGATCATAGAGAAGTCCATGAAGATCGCCTCCGGCATCTGCATCTACACCAACGAGAATATAGATATCGAGGAGCTTGCATAGATGGATACCCTTACCCCGCGAAAGATAGTAGAGGAACTCGACCGGTTCATCATAGGCCAGCGCCGGGCGAAGAAGGCGGTGGCGATCGCCCTCAGGAACCGGTGGAGGAGACAGCGGCTTGACCCTGACCTCAAGGACGAGGTGCTTCCCAAGAATATCATCATGATCGGCCCCACAGGCGTGGGCAAGACCGAGATCGCCCGCAGACTCTCGAAGCTCGCCCATGCCCCCTTTGTGAAGGTCGAGGCGTCCAAGTTCACCGAGGTGGGCTACGTCGGCCGTGATGTGGAGTCGATGATCAGGGACCTCGTGGAGATATCCGTCACCATGGTCAAGACCGAGCATCTCGAACTGATCCGCGAGAAGGCGAAGACCCTTGCCGAAGAAAGGCTCCTTGACCTCCTTCTGCCTCAGCCCCGGTTGGGCAGGGCGGAGGCGGACGAGATGGAGCGGGAGCGGACGAAAGAGACGCGCGAGCGGCTGAGGGAGCAGCTCCGGAGCGGAAAACTCGACTCCCGTTATATCGACATAGAGGTGCGCGAGAAATCAATGCCCTTCGGCGTCATCTCCAACGTGGGGCTTGAAGACCTCGAAATAAATCTCAAATCCATGCTCGGCAACCTCCTGCCCGAGAAGGCCAAACGCAAGAAGGTGAAGGTGCCCGAGGCTCTGGTCATCCTCGAACAGGAGGAATCCGGGAAGCTCATTGATATGGACAAGATCACCCAGGAGGCGGTGGAGCGCACGGAACAAAACGGCATCGTCTTTGTTGACGAGATCGACAAGATAGCAGGCAAGGGCCAGGCCCACGGTCCCGACGTCTCCCGTGAAGGCGTACAGCGCGACCTCCTGCCGATCGTCGAAGGCTCTACGGTCACCACAAAATACGGCCCTGTCAAGACCGAGCATATCCTCTTCATCGCTGCCGGGGCGTTTCACACGGCAAAGCCTTCAGACCTTATCCCGGAGCTGCAGGGCAGGTTTCCGATCAGGGTGGAACTGGAGGCCCTCGGCAAGGAGGAGTTCATCAGGATACTCACCGAGCCGCGCAATGCCCTGGCAAAGCAGTACACGGCCCTTCTCGCAACCGAAGAGGTGGAGATACGCTTTACGCCCGATGCGATTGATGAGATATCGGAGATCGCGGCCCTGGTGAATGACAAGACCGAGAACATCGGCGCGCGGAGGCTCCATACCATCCTCGAAAAACTCCTGGAGGACGTCTCCTTCGATGCGCCCGAGATGCGGGGGGTGAAACTGGACGTTGACCGTGTCTACGTGAAACAGAAGCTGAGCGATATCGTCAGGGACGAGGATCTGAGCAGGTATATTCTGTAGACGTTCCTGACAGGGTGCGCAGTATTCATCGGCGCCGATACCACCATGCCGCCGCTCGGTGACTCTTCATATGCAACGGGTATCGGGAAACGGGCGGCAGGCGGCTTACTAATCCCCGGAGGAGAGCATGGACCTGATACAGCTCGGACACGGCAGCGGCGGCAGGCTGATGCATCAGCTTATCAGAGACTACTTTGCCCCTGCCTTTGAACTCGATTCCCTCAATGACGCCGCTGTGATCGAGCGGAGATTCCGGGGCAGGATCGCGGTCACGACTGACTCCTATGTCATCTCCCCCCTCTTTTTTCCGGGCGGCGATATCGGCATGCTGTCGGTCTGCGGCACGGTCAATGACCTTGCTGTTTCCGGGGCATCTCCCCTGTGCCTGACGGCGGGCTTCATCATTGAGGAAGGTTTTCCCCTGACAGACCTCAGACGTATCCTTGAGTCAATGAGTGCCCAGGCCCGCGAGGCCGGCGTGAAGGTGGTTGCCGGAGATACGAAGGTAGTGGACAGGGGCAAGGGCGACGGCGTCTTCATCAACACCACCGGGTTCGGCGTTGTTGCGGACGGTCCGGACCTTTCGCCTCAAAAGATCAGGCCCGGCGACAAGGTGATTATCAGCGGCTCCATCGGAAATCACGGCATGGCGGTCATGGCCGAGCGCTCGGGTATTCACTTCGAACCGCCGATCCTCAGCGACGCCCGGCCCCTCAACAGGCTCGCGGAAATCATCCTGGCCGCGTCAGGCGATGTCCGGGCGATGAGGGACCCGACGCGCGGCGGCCTGGCGACTACTCTGAAAGAGTTTGCCGATGATTCCGGTCACTGCATCGTGATAGATGAAGAGGCTCTAATCGTCAGGCCGGGCGTGAGGGGGGCGTGCGAACTCCTGGGCCTCGATCCCCTGTATGTTGCAAACGAAGGCGTGCTTGTCGCCTTTGTCGCTGCCGGCGATGCGGGACGCGTTGTCGATGCGATGCGATCGTCAGCCGCCGGCGCCGAGGCTGTGGTGATCGGCGAGGTGAAGGAAGAACCCCGGCGGACTGTCTTGTTGAAAACAGGGTTAGGCGGTATTAGAATAATAGACATGCTTTCAGGGGGCCAGTTGCCGCGGATATGCTGACAGGCGCTGTTGCACAGGCTATAATGGATCAAAGGGCAGTTTGGAGGTCCCTGCCGGGGAAGGAAGGGCTGGACCGCCTCCATCCGGATTAATCTCAAGCAAGGATCGGGGAAGCGACCATGGAAGACAGGGAAAAGTCTGTTGTGCGATTCAGCGACGGAAAGGTCCTGAAGGGCTATCTGAGGGATTTCTCTCCGCAGGCGACGGATGCGATATTCGAAGAAGAAACCGGCGACATTCATACCATAAGGATCGATGACCTGAAGGCGGTCTTTTTCGTCAAGTCCTTTGAGGGCAACCACGCATACAAGGACAAAAAGATATACGGCATTTCTCATAACAGGGGCCATCGGGTGTTCATCAAGTTCAAGGACGGCGAGTCGCTTGTCGGCTTTCTCGACGGGTCCGTTCCCTGGGAAAAGGGCTTCTTCCTTTCGAAGCGGGACAATGCGACAAAGGGGTTCTTTTTGTATCCTGCTGATTCGAACGTCAACAATATCAGGATATTCGTGGTGGCGGCGTCCGTCAGCGACGTGACGATCGTGCCGTAAATCCGATCAAGGAAGGAAGTAAAGAGCGCATGATTCTCGGAGTCAACATTGATCACGTGGCGACCCTGCGGCAGGCGCGGCTCGGCATCGAGCCGGAGCCGGTTATGGCGGCGACCCTCGCCATCCTTGGAGGAGCGGACGGCATCACAGTGCATCTGCGGGAAGACCGGAGACATATAAACGACCGCGACCTCAACCTGCTGAGGGAATGGACGCCCGTGGAGCTGAATCTCGAGATGGCCGCGACGAAGGAGATGATCGCCATCGCGGTAAAGAAGCAGCCTGACTTAGTTACCATCGTCCCTGAGAAGAGGGCGGAGCTTACGACCGAGGGCGGGCTTGCCGTACAGAGGAACAGACTGCGGCTGAAAGAGGCTGTCCGCAGACTCAAAGGCGCCGGGCTGCCAGTGAGCCTATTCATAAATCCCGACGCAGGGGACATTGCGGCGTCTGCCGAGATCGGCGCGGACATGGTCGAGATACACACCGGATACTTCGCCAATTCGCGGGGCAACAGCCGGGACGGGGAACTGGCACGCGTGATACGGTCAGTACAGCAGGCGGTTGAAGCGGGTCTGAAGGCAAACGCCGGCCACGGCCTTAATTACGTCAATGTCGGCATGATCGCCGAGATCAGAGAGGTCCGCGGACTGTATATCGGCCACAGCATCGTCTCCAGGGCGGTCCTCGTCGGCATGGAGCGGGCGGTGCGCGAGATGAAGGCGCTTATGTCGCGGGCAGACGGCGGGAAGGAAACATGATCTACGGCGTTGGCATTGATATCGTGAAGACGCAGCGGATGAAGGAGGCGATGGAGCGGTGGGGAGAGCGCTTTCTGGGGAAGGTCTTTACCGAATCAGAACTCGCATATTCCCGCGCCAGGAAGCAGCCGCATCTGTCGCTGTCCGTCCGTTTTGCCGCCAAGGAGGCTCTCATAAAGGCCCTTGGCAGGGGGACGCCGGTGCGGTTTACCGACATCGAGGTGAAGAGCCACGAATCCGGCAAGCCCTCCATCTCGGTCAGAGGAGACCTTGAAGATTTCTTCGCAAGGGAGTCTATCAACTGCGCCCATGTGAGTCTCAGCCATGAGCAGGATTACGGAGTAGCCTGCGTTGTCCTTGAGGGCCGGGGATGAGGGTCGCCACTGCCGCTGAAATGCGGGAGATAGACCGCAGGACAATAGATGAGTTCGGGATACCAGGCTCGGTGCTTATGGAAAGGGCCGGGCTGGCGGTTGCGGGCAGGGTGCAGGAGCTTTTTCCAAAGGGAAAGGTGATCGTAGTTGCCGGCGGAGGGAACAACGGAGGCGATGGGATCGTTGCCGGCCGGAACCTCTTCAACCGGGGATGGAACGCGAAGGTGCTGCTTTTGTCAAGGGAGAACCGGCTGAGCCCCGACTGCCTCGCCCAATACAGGACCGCACGGAAGATGGGGGTGCCCGTTGAATTTAGGACAGAGATCAACAGCAGGGACCTGCACAGCGCCATAGTCATCGACGCTATCATGGGAACCGGCCTCAGCGCCGAGGTGAAGCCGGCGATCGCAGGGATCATCGATGCCATCAATACATCAGGGGTCCGGGTCGTTGCGGTGGATATCCCCTCGGGAATCTCTTCAGACACCGGCGAGGTGATGGGAGAGGCGATGAGGGCTGATTATACGGTGACCTTTGGCCTGCCCAAACGCGGTCATTTCCTCCATCCCGGCTCTGCCTTCAGCGGGAGGCTCTTTGTCGAAGAGACAGGGTTTCCGGCATCGCTGCTCCTTTCGGATGGCATCATGGTGGATATCACGTCAGCCGAGGATGTCTCTCCCTTGATCCCTGAACGTCCCGCCTATTCACACAAGGGTGATTACGGACATGTCTTTGTGCTGGCCGGTTCCCGAGGCAAGACAGGGGCAGCCCTGATGACCGGCCGCGCCTGCCTCAGGGCAGGGGCAGGGCTGGTCACCATCGGCGTGCCCGAGTCACTCGTGGAAATCTTTGAGTCAGCGGTGACGGAAGAGATGGTGCTTCCCCTGCCGGATAACGGCGCGGGTGTCCTGGCGGAGCGGGCCTATGCTGCTGTGATGGATTTTCTGAACAGCACGGCTGATGTCCTGGCCCTCGGTCCGGGTCTTACCCGCAATCATGAGATCACCGGCCTTGTACGGCGCACGCTCCTTTCCTCAACCGTTCCAATGGTCATCGATGCTGATGCGATCAATGCCCTCGCCCGTGACCGGGAAATCCTTAAGAGTATCAAGGCCCCGGCGGTGCTCACCCCGCATCCAGGAGAGATGGCGAGGCTCCTCTCATCCGCAGGGAAAAGGACGGAGGTGGAGCGGGACAGGATCGGCACTGCATCGAGGTTCGCTGCCGAAAACGGGCTCTGCGTTGTCCTGAAGGGAGCGCCGACCGTGATCGCATCTCCTGAAGGGCGGACCTTCATCAACTCCACTGGTAACCCGGGGATGGCGACTGCCGGGTCAGGGGACGTGCTGACCGGTATCCTCGCCGGTCTTATGGGCCAGGGGCTCAATCCCGTTGAAGCGTCCCTTCTCGGCGTCCACCTGCACGGGGCAGCTGCTGATCTTGCTGTATCCGAAAAAGGCCTGCATTCGATGATTGCAGGGGATTTGATCGAGTTTCTTCCGACGGCATTTCAACAGCTCGACAATGCATAGGATGATCATCCCCGGGATCTTCGGGGCGCGGGTTACCGCTTTTTTCACGGGCAAGGACCCGGGCGCTGATCTCCGCGACGTTGCGCGGCTCCTGAAGATCGAGGCTGCATCCGTCTATCTGCCGATCCAGAAACATACCGACAAGGTGCTGTATTTCGACGGGACCACGGAACCCCGGATCGCTGACGCTGTCGTGACCGACAGGAGGGATGTGCTTATCGGCGTACAGGTCGCCGACTGTGTGCCGGTCCTTTTATTCGACAGCGCGCGGCGCGTCATAGCCGCAGTCCATGCGGGGTGGAGGGGCACTGCCGCGGGCATCCTCAAAAAAACGATCCTGTTCATGTCGGACAGGTTCGCCTGCAGGCCTGAAGATATCGCCGCTGCCATCGGCCCAGGCATAGGAAAATGCTGCTATGCCGTTGATCACGATGTAAAGGAAGCGGTGGCAAAGGCAACGGGGCCGGGAGACTATCATCTGTCAAAAGGGGAAAAATTCTTCCTCGATCTTCCGTCAGCCAACAGACACCAGGCCCTGTCATCCGGAATCCGGCTGGCGCATATATGGGTCTCTGATGAGTGCACCTGCTGTAACCCTGACAGATTTTTTTCCTATCGGTATGCAAAAGGTTCGACCGGCCGGCAGGCCGGTTTCATAGGAATGCTCTGATGGATATCGGCTGCCGGTGAGGCATGATGCGCATCCTCCTGATATCAGCCGACAGGGAACTCTTTCCTGAATGCCGCGTATCCTGATGTCCTGTACGATCTGGAGGGCCTTCAGGAAATAAGATCATGAATGCCGGGACATGCCTTGAACGCATGGAATATGACGGGCCGACGAAACAGGGCATAGAGACGCTGCGCGCGCTTCAGCTCGCCTTCCTGTTGAGTATACCCTTCGAGAACCTTGACATACACCTCGGCGCAAAGATAACCCTGTCATCAGAAGACATCTTCGAAAAGATTGTGCGGAGGAGGCGGGGAGGCGTCTGCTTTGAGCGCAATATCCTGTTCCATGATCTGTTGAAAGCGCTCGGCTTTCGGGTGGAGCTGCTTTCAGCCCGGATTGTCAGGGGCGGCGCAACAGGCCCGGAATTCGACCATATGGTCTTGTTGACATCACTGGACCACGATTATCTCGTTGATGTGGGGAACGGTCATTTCTGCAGGGCGCCGCTCCG
>JAKAGF010000213.1 GCA_021825805.1 Nitrospirota bacterium | reverse complement strand
CATGGACGGCAGGTACCGGTCCCTCTTTGCCGGTCCCATCATCCGCGACAATGTCTGCCAGGGCGTGCTGGTGATACGGAACGCCGGTCTCTACCGGTTTGCCGAGGACGAGGTGAACGCCCTCAGGATCCTCGCGCACACCGTCGGTTCGGTGATCAGAAACGCTGAATTGTACCAGGCTACGAAGAAACAACTGCAGAAACTGACGGTCCTCTATGAATTGAGCAGGGCGGTGACCTCGATCCTCAACCTCGATGCCCTGCTCAAGATGGTCGCTGAAGAGATTGCGCGTCTCCTGTCCTCCAGGGGATGCATCATACGGCTCCTCGAAAACAACCGTCTCAAGGTGAAGTTCTATTACGGCCTCCCGCACGGCCTTGAAGAGGGGATGGAGCTGGCGATCGGCGAAGGCATAGCCGGATGGGTGGCTGAGCGCGGCACGCCGCTCCTGGTTGAGGACCTCTCGAAAATGCCCGCCGACATGCGGCTGCCGACGATTGAGGCTAAATCCGTGATTTGCGTCCCCCTGAAGGTCGGCGACGCCGTGATCGGCACTCTCGCGCTGTATGACAAGAATGGTCCGGACGGCGGCCTTGTCCCCTTCACCGTCGATGACCTCAACACCGCCGAGGGCTTTGCATCGGTGTCGTCCATCGCCATTGACAAATCAAATATCTACGAGAACGAGGTGAGGCGCGAAAAGGAGGCGAGCGAGGCCCGCAAGCGGCTTGCCATACTTTTTGACAGCGTGCAGGGCGGCATCATCACCCTGAACCGCGAATTCACGATTATCTCGGCGAACAAGTATGTCGAGGAATGGGTGGGGCTCTCCAGCGCCGCGCTTATCGGCAAAAGCAGCCTGGACGTTTTTCATGACAAGATAGGCATCTGTCCGCACTGTGCGGCCAAGGCCACCTTCGAAACCGGAGAGATCAATTCCATCATGCAGTCGCGGGGAGTGAATTACGCGGAACTGACGGCCTACCCCATAAAGAATGAGGGGGGCGATATCGAGTCCTGCGTCGTCTTTATCCAGGATATCACCGAGCGGGTCCTTTATCAGGAGGAGACCCTCAGCCTCTACCGCGAGGTGATCCAGACCAAGGAATACCTCGAGAGCATCATCGACAACTCCGCCGACGCCATAGTGACCACGGACCTCGAAGGGGTGATCACGTCGTGGAACCAGGGCGCTGAAAAGACGTTCGGCTTTGCGGAGGCCGAGGCCCTCGGTCAGTTCCTGCCTTTTGCCCCCGACTTCCTTCTCGACAAGGAACGGGAGAACATCGAGCGGATCAAGAGGGGAGAGGTGATGAAGAACATCGAGACCCTCCGCAAACGCAGGGACGGCGCGATCATCGAGGTGAGCCTCTCCCTCTCGCCCATAAAAGACGCGGCAGGAGAGGTGATCGGGATCAGCGGCATCTCCCGCGATATATCCGAGAAAAAGTCGGTCGAAAAAGAACTGATCCGCCGCAGCCAGGAACTCTCCCGCCTCTTCTTCATCAGCTCCGCCATGCGGGGGACCCTTGAACTGGACAAGCTTCTGCGGATGGTCCTTGTCGCCGTGACCATGAGCGACGGCATGGGGTTCAACAGGGCCATTCTTTTTCTTGTCGATGAAGAGAAGCGGATGGTCAGGGGCGCCATGGGCGTGGGACCGGCCAGCCCGGAAGAGGCCTGGCGCGTATGGGATGAACTCTCACTCCAGCGGAAGACCCTCGAGGACATCATGCAGGAGGTGATTGCGAACCCGGTGGCCAAGGACACCTTTTTCGACCGCCTCAGCATGGGGATCGAACTCTCCCTCGATCAGGACACCATACTGACGCGGGCGGTGAAGGAGAAGCGGCCGTTCAACGTGACCAGCGTCAAGGACGAGCCCCTTTCCGACGCGCTCCTGATCCAGCAGCTGGGGACCCAGGCCTATGCCATCGTTCCGCTCATATCAAGGGACAAGGTCATCGGCATCATCTGGGTGGACAACTACTTCAACCGGAAGCAGATCTCCGACGAGGACATGAAATTCCTGGCGAGCTTTTCGAACCACGTCGCTTCGGCCATCGAGAATGCGCGGCTCTTCGAGAAGGTGAAGATGGCGGAGCAGCAGCTCGAAAACATCTTCGAGTCCATCTCCGACATGGTCTACTTCAACAGCAAGGACTATGAGATCATGAGCATCAACAAGGCGGTGAGCAACAAGCTGGGGCTGCCGCCCTCGCAGATCGTCGGAAGGAAGTGCTACGAGGTTTTCCACGGCACGAACGAGCCGTACACGAAGTGCCCCCACCACAAGACGGTCAATACCAGGAAGGCCTATGTGGAGGAACTGGATGATCCGCACATGGGGGGGACGTTCCTCACGTCAAGTTCTCCGATCTTCGACCTCAACGGCGAGTTTATGGGGTCCGTGCACGTGGTGCGGGACATCACCGAGATGAAGAACCTGCAGCAGAAGCTCGTCATGACCGAGAAGATGGCGGCCCTCGGCGAGGTGGCGGCAAAGGTCGCGCACGAAATCAGAAATCCCCTCGTTTCCGTCGGGGGGTTCGCCAAGCGTCTCGAGAAGAAGCTCGACGGTAATCTGCAGGAGTACGCGGGTATAATTGTAAAGGAGGTGGAGAGGCTCGAGGGAATTCTCAGGGAAATACTGGGTTTCGTCAAGGAAGTCCGTCTTGCCCGTGAGATGGTTGATCTCAATTCCCTGCTGGACGACGTCATAATACTGATGCATTCCGGCATGGACGAAAAGAGGATACTGGTGGCGAAGGACTACCGGCTTCACGCTGACGTCTTCGTGGACCCCAACCGTGTGAAGGAGGCGTTTGTGAACATCATCTCCAATGCCATTCAGTCCATAGCCGGGAGCGGGACGATATCCGTGAGTACATACGCGAGCGGCGCCTTCGCGGTTGTGGAGGTTTCGGACACCGGGAGGGGAATCCCCGAGACTGACCGGCAATTCATATTCAACCCCTTCTTTACCACGAAGGCCTCCGGCACTGGACTCGGGCTTGCGATCACACGCCGCATTATCCAGGAGCACAACGGGGCTATCGAGGTGGAGAGCGAGGTGGACAGAGGAAGTCTCTTCAGAGTGCATATTCCACTAAAGGAGGTTCAGTAATGAAAGTGCTTATTGTTGACGATGACATGAATATCCTGAGGCTGTACAAGGAAGAGCTGGAGGAGGACGGCTATGCGGTCGTGACCGCGTCCAACGGCAAGGAGGCGATGGAGGCGTTCGAGCGCGAGACGCCCGATATTGTCACCCTTGATATCCAGTTGCCGGATATCGACGGGATCAAGCTCCTGCGGCAGATGAAGGAGAAGCGGCCCCGCATGCCTGTCATCATGTCCACGGCCTTTGACTACCGGGATGACTTCTCGGTCTGGGCATCTGAGGCCTATATTGTGAAGTCGGCGGACCTGACCGAGTTGAAGTCCGCCATCAAGAAACTCTCCGCGAAGGCATAATGGGCCGGATACTGAAGGCGCTGAGTCCAGCCTACGGCGGCTTTACCATCGCCAGGGACGAGAGGGTGATCTTCATCAAGGGCGCGATCCCCGGCGAGGTCGTTGACGCGGAGATTACCGAGAAGAAGCGGGACTATTCCGTTGCCCGCGTGATAAGCGTGGTGGAGCCTTCGGAGGACCGCGTGGAACCTCCCTGCCCTGTCTTCGGAGTCTGCGGTGGGTGTCAGCTGCAGTATGTGTCCTACGGCCGCCAGATTTCGATGAAGGACGAGATACTGCTTGATTCCCTTGCCAGGATCGGGAGGATCGAGACGACCCTCGGCCCGACGCTTGCGGGAGACCAGTGGCATTACCGCCACCGTGCGCAGTTCAAGGTATCAAAGACAGGGGAGATCGGTTTCTTCCGCGAATCTTCCCGAGAGGTGGTCGTCTTTGAGCAATGCCCCCTTTTGAGGAAGGAGATCAACGGCTGTCTCCGTCTGATCAGGGAGAAGGTCGATGTCAGCAGATTAAGCGATATCCATATCGCCTTTGGCGACAGGCCGCTGCTCCTCCTGAAGGGAAAACAACCAGCCCATGAAACGGAACCCTGGTTTTCCGCGGGGTTTCCGGCTGTCGCCTACAATGATAAGATAGTCAGCGTGGCGGGGCATACCACCTTTGATCTTAACGGACTACAGTACATGGTTTCGCCGTGGACATTTTTTCAGGCCCATTGGGAGCTCAACACGCGGGTCGTCGAGCACGTGGTCAACCTTATGCCTCTCGAAGGCAAGGCCGTGCTCGACCTGTATGCCGGGGCGGGCAACTTTTCCCTGCCCTTTGCCGGGCGCGCCGCCGAGGTGACGGCGGTTGAGGAGCACCCGGCTGCTGTTGAGGACGGTATCAGGAATATCAAGGCCAATGCGATAAAGAACTGCAGGTTCGTGAAATCATCAGCCGAGAAGTTCAGGATGCAGAAGAAATACGATGTCA
>JAKAGF010000035.1 GCA_021825805.1 Nitrospirota bacterium | reverse complement strand
AACGGAACTCAGGCGGACCCTGCAATCCCTTGTTTCCTTGATAATGGCGGCAACCAGGGAGGAAAGACTGCTTTTCACGGGCAAGTCCTGACCATAGGTGCCGAGATGTATCCCTGTCAGGACTATTTCTTTGAAGCCGGCCTCTTCCAAATCCCGGGCCCGCTGAAGGGCTGCATCAAGAGGCAGACTCCTTGACCGGCCCCGGGCAAAGGGGACAGAACAATAGGCACACCTGAAATTGCACCCATCCTGCACCTTGAGATAAGGCCGGCTCCGTCCGGGATGCGACACAGAGGGTCTTGTCTGAATATATCCGAGAAAGCCGATTATATCGTCTTTCCTGCTGTTGTCGATCACTTTCTCGACTCCGGGGATGGCGCTTACCTCGGAAGGCTTCATCTGGGAATAGCAGCCGGTTACAATCACGCGTGAGCCGGCCCTTGAGGCCCTCCGGATCAGTTGCCTGGAATTGTGATCACTCTCAGCGGTAACAGTGCAGGTATTAACAATGCAAACATCAGGATTATCCTTTAATTCAACTATAGTTGCGCCATTTTCTTTAAGTGTAGCTTCAAGGCTGTCGCTTTCCGCCTGATTTACCCGGCAGCCGAGCGTTATGATGGAAACTTTCATCTCAATGGCTGTCTGTTCTGCTGCCCCACAGGGAATGAGTCATCGCCCTGTCGATTTTCACATCAATAAAAGATCCGACAGTATCCATTGAAGACTCAAAGTTTACTATCTTGTTTGAACGGGTGCGTCCGGTCATCATGCCCGGATCAGATTCCGCTGTCCCTTCAACAAGCACCTCCTGGATCGTGCCTTCAAGCGTCCTGTTTCTTGCGCGGGTTATCTCTTCCTGTATAAGCAACAGGCTGCTGAGCCGTTCTGATTTCTCGCCTTCAGATACCTGTCCGCGCATGGTAAAGGCCTTGGTGCCTTTTCGCGGTGAATATTTGAAGGCAAACATGCCGTCGAATTCGATCTCCCGCAAGGCACGGACAGTCGATTGATACTCTTCATCCGTTTCCCCTGGAAAGCCCACGATGATGTCCGTTGTCAGGGCGATCCCCGGCATCATGTTCCTGAGCTGTTTTGCCTTCCCGGCATAATCATCATAAGTATATCCCCTGTTCATCAGGCCGAGGATCCTGTCGGCGCCTGATTGCAGAGGCAGATGAAGGTGCTCACAAACATGGGGAAGGTCAGCCAGCACAGCCATCAAATCATCCGAAAGGTCGCGGGGATGCGATGTCATAAACCTGATACGGGGAATGCCGGTTGCATCGATTCTCCTGAGAAGGCCGGGAAAATCCGTATCGCCCCTGTAGGAATTGACGTTTTGCCCCAACAAGGTCACTTCCCGATACCCCCTGTCCCTCAACGCGCTGATCTCAGAGACGATGCTGCCGCTTGGCCGTGATACCTCCCTCCCCCGCGTATAGGGCACAATGCAATAACTGCAGAAATTATTGCATCCGTACATGATTGACACCCATGCCTTGATCGAACTGTCACGATCCGGCGGCAACTCCTCGGCAGCTATTTCGTGATTATCATCAACACAGACTCCTCTCGGGCCGCCTGCGAGCATTCTGGGGATGTGGCGTATATTCTGAGGCCCGAGGACGAAATCCACAAAAGGGGCCCTCTTGAAGATGCCTTCCCCGCACTCCTGGGCCACGCATCCGCTCACGGCTATCCTTACGCTGGAGCGCTTTTTCTTGATGAGCTTTGTCCTGCCCAGCTGGCTGTAAAATTTCTGCTCAGCCTTTTCCCTGATTGCGCAGGTATTGAAGATGATGAGATCAGCCTCCTCCGGCCGACGCGCAACCGCAAAGCCGTCCCGAACGAGAAGGCCGCGCATCTTCTCCGAGTCGTGCACATTCATCTGGCAACCATACGTATATATATAGACGCTTCTGCCCATCCTGAAATGTAACACGAGCAGCGAAGTTTCATCAAATAACCTCTATCCGTCGCAGCAAAAGCGTGATCATGATATCCGCGGAGCGGCTGAACCTGCCGCATAACCATAACATATTGAAATCTCGCCATTTCTTGCATTATTATGGCGATTAATTTATATTTAATACATGTTTGGAATACTAAAAAAACTGATCGGCACCAAGAATGAGCGTGAAATCAACAGGATGCTCCCTATTGTTGAGCATATCAACAGTCTGGAGCCCGGCGTCGCGGGCCTGTCCGACGCTGAACTGAGAGGCAGGACCGATGAATTCAGGCGCCGGCTCGAAAATGGCGAGACACTTGACGACCTTCTGCCCGAAGCCTTTGCGGTTGCCAGGGAGGCGTCGAAACGGGTCCTCAAAATGCGCCATTTCGACGTCCAGCTTATCGGAGGGATTGTGCTGCATGAGGGAAAGATCGCTGAGATGAAAACCGGCGAAGGAAAGACTCTCGTTGCCACCCTGCCCGTATATCTCAATGCCCTGGAAGGCAGGGGCGTGCATGTTGTAACCGTTAACGATTACCTTGCACGGCGTGACGCCCAATGGATGGGACCGCTCTACAATTTTCTGGGGCTCAGCGTAGGCGTTATCGTGCACGGTCTGAGCGACGAGGAGCGACAGGTTTCATACAACGCGGATATCACGTACGGAACGAACAATGAGTTCGGTTTCGACTACCTCAGGGACAATATGAAATACGACATATCCCAGTATGCCCAGAGGGAACTGAACTTCGCCATTGTCGACGAGGTGGACAGCATTCTCATAGACGAGGCCCGCACGCCGCTGATCATTTCGGGGCCATCCGAGGAATCGACGGACAAGTACTACAAGATAGACAAGATAATACCGAAGCTCAAGAAAGATATCGACTACACGGTCGATGAAAAGGCCCGTACCGTCATTCTCACCGAAGAAGGGAACATCAAGGCGGAGAAACTCATCGGCGCTGGAAATCTCTATGATCCTGCCAATATCGAACTCGTGCATCATGTGCTGCAGGCCCTGAAGGCCCATACCCTCTTCAGGAGGGACGTTGATTATGTCGTCAACGACGGGGAAGTGATCATTGTGGATGAGTTTACCGGCAGGCTGATGCCCGGCAGGAGGTGGTCGGACGGCCTGCACCAGGCAGTGGAGGCAAAGGAGGGAGTCAAGATCGCCAGTGAGAACCAGACGCTCGCAACGATCACCTTCCAGAACCTTTTCAGGATGTACAACAAGCTGGCCGGTATGACAGGCACTGCAGAGACAGAGGCTGAGGAGTTTGCCAAGATATATGCGCTGGATATCGTCGTAATTCCCACGAACAGGCCGATGGTCCGCGCGGATCATCCGGACATGATCTACAAGACGGAAGCAGGCAAGTTCCGCGCAGTCGTCAATGAGATTGAGGAAATGCACAGGCGGGGTCAGCCGGTCCTTGTCGGAACGATCTCCATCGAGAAGTCGGAGGCGCTCAGCGGTCTTCTGAAGAAGAAGGGCATACGGCATTCGGTGCTGAACGCAAAGTATCATGAGCGCGAGGCGGAGATCATCGCCCAGGCCGGTCGGAGTTCCGCTGTCACCATAGCCACGAATATGGCCGGCCGCGGCACTGACATCATTCTCGGAGGAAACCCGGCGGGTATTGCCCGGGAGATGCTTCGAGATAAAGAAGACATCTCCGAGGACGACCGGAGGAAGGCGCTCGAAGAGGCTGAAAAGATCTGCGGCGCTGACAAGGAAAAGGTCCTGGCTGCCGGCGGGTTCCACATACTCGGCACCGAACGGCATGAGGCCCGCCGCATAGACAACCAGCTCAGGGGGCGCTCGGGCAGACAGGGCGATCCCGGTTCTTCCCGTTTCTATCTCTCCCTGGAAGACGACTTGATGAGGATCTTCGGGTCCGACCGCATCTCCGGTCTCATGGGCAGGCTCGGCATGGACGAGGACATCCCCATCGAGAACAAGATGGTCTCCAAGGCGATCGAAAACGCCCAGAAGCGGGTTGAGGCCCAGAATTTCGATATCAGGAAACATCTCCTCGAATACGACGATGTCATGAACAAGCAGAGGACCGAGATATATGCATTCAGAAGGGAGATACTCGAGGGTGAAAATCTGAAGTCGCGTATCGAGTCGATGATCGAAGACTCGCTGGATGAGCTCCTCGGTATTTACTGTCCTGAGGACAAAGGGCCCTCGGAATGGGACTTCAAGGGACTCAGGGACTCTCTCTACGGCGTCTTCTCCGTCACAGCGGGGAATCTTCCGGACAACCTCCCTTCCCTGCGCGAACAGCTGTCCGCCGATATTCGGAGCGCCTACGACAGGAAGGTTGCCGAGATAGGCGGAGACATGATGGCCTACCTCGAAAAAATGATCGTGCTGCAGGTGGTGGACTCCCAGTGGAAAGACCATCTCCTTGCCATGGACCATCTCAAGGAAGGGATCGGTCTGAGGGGCTACGGGCAGCGCGACCCGCTCGTCGAGTATAAACGGGAGGGTTTCACCATTTTTGCGGAGATGTCGGACAGAATCTCGACCGAGATAGTAACCAGACTCTTCAAGATACAGATACAAAAAAACCAGGCTCCGGCGCGCTCCGAGTCCCCCCGGCTTTCCTTCAATTACAACCGGGGAGAAGGGAGCGGTCCGCAAGCCGCTTCGAAAGGCAAAAAGGTCGGCCGTAACGACCCCTGTCCCTGCGGCAGCGGCAAGAAGTACAAGAAGTGCTGCGGGGCGAATGAATAAAGTCTTCTGCATCGGCGCCGACCTTTTCAACGGAGAGCGCGACTCAGCGCTTTTTTCAAAGCGCCGGAGCATCTTTAAATTCAAGTCCATAAACAACCTGCAGTACCGGCCGGAAAACCGCCCTGACATCATCATTGTGGATAAGAATCAGAGTTCAGAGCCGTCATTCAGAGAATTTCTCAGGGAATTCTCAGGCATACCCAAGATCGTCTACTCGTCGGAACATGTCTTCCGGGGCTTCTCCCGCTGGCTGAAACACGCCCCCGTCTATCCGGTGTATGCGCCCTCCCCGCGCGACCTCGACTTTTTTATCGATAAAGCGTTGAGGGACAAGGAGGTCCTGGATGAGAACATGCTTCTCAGGCAGCAGCTTTCATCCTTGTCCCAGGAAATGGGCTTCTTCGAGGAGGTGAGCAAGACCCTCACGTCTACTCTGGAGCTCGACGAGATTTTGACGACCATAATGAAGAAGTCGAGGAAACTGATCAAGGCCGAGACCTGGTCGCTCCTTCTCCTTGATGAAGAGACAGGGGAACTTGTCTTCGAGAAGATCACCGGCAAGAAAGAAGACAAGAAAAAGATCAAGAAGTTCAGGCTCAAACTGGGCGAGGGCATCGCCGGATGGGTTGCCCAGGAGGGTATCCCGATCGTGGTCCCCGACGTTTCCATAGACAAACGGTTCTGTTCGAAGATCGACAAGGAGACGAATTTCCGAACAAAGTCGCTGATGTGTGTTCCGATAAAGAGCAAGGGCTCCACTCTGGGAGTTTTAGAGATCGTGAACAAGATCACCGACGAGCCCTTCACCAAGGACGACCTCGCCCTTATGATGCGGCTTGTGGACCACGCCGCGATCGCCATTGAGCGGGCCTCGCTCTACCAGAAGATGGCGGAACTCTCGATTACAGACGACCTGACCAAGCTTTTCAACACCCGCTATCTCAACAGGACCCTCGAGATCGAGATCACCAGGTCGAAGCGCCACGGTTCATCTCTCTCCCTTATCTTCATGGACGTTGATCACTTCAAGACCACCAACGACAACTACGGGCACCTTGTGGGCAGCAAACTGCTCGTTGAGATCGGCCAACTGCTCATCAAGAGCCTGCGCACCATCGACATTGTGGCAAGATACGGTGGGGATGAGTTCGTTATCGTCCTGCCCCAGACCGCGCCACAGGCTGCGATACAGATCGCGGAACGTATTCGCCGCGCCATCGAGCAGAACATTTTCCTCAAGAAGGACGGATATTCGCTCCGACTGACCTCCAGCTTCGGGGTCGCGTCATACCCTGAAAGCGCCAAATCCAAGGAGGACCTTCTGAGGCTCGCCGATGAGGCCATGTACCGGGTGAAATACAATAACCGCAACGGCGTTTATGCTATAGTATAGGGATGGCGCTCTTTAACTACGCGACCAAAGAGATCACGCTTAAGGTTGTCTATTACGGACCGGGACTGAGCGGAAAGACAACCAACCTGCAGCACCTGCACGCCTCGGTCCTCAACCCGGAAACCACGGGGAAACTGCTTTCACTGTCTACGGAATCCGACCGCACGCTTTTTTTTGATTTTCTTCCTGTCGAGTTGGGCAAGATCAGGGAGTTCACCATCCGTTTCCAGCTGTATACCGTCCCCGGTCAGGTCCGCTACAATGCCACGAGGAAAGTCGTACTCAAGGGGGCCGACGCAGTCGTTTTCGTTGTCGACTCGCAGACCGAAATGAAGGAGCAGAATATCGAGAGTTTTCAAAACATGCTGGAAAACCTCTATTCGAACAATATCAATCCTGATGATATTCCGGTGTTGCTTCAATATAACAAAAGGGACTTGAAGAACATCTCCTCAGTTCAGGAGATCAACGAGTACCTGAACCCCTACCAGCACCCGGTGATCGAGGCCTCCGCGATAAAGGGCGACGGCGTGGAGGAGTCCTTTAAGTTTATCACCCGTCTAATGCTCAAGTATATTTCAAAGAAGCATAAGATCGAGATACAGGAGCCTTCTCCCCAGAAAAAGGAGGAGACGGAGAAACAGGCCCCTGTGTCGATGCCCGAGCCGGCGGCAGAGGCTGTTGCCTTTTCGAAGGCTGCCCCTGCGTATGAAGAAGAGTTGCTGGAGGCCATCCCCTCATACGCGGAGCCGGAAGAGGAGGCATATGAACCGCTCTATGAACTTGCAGAGGAGGAACTGCCAGATCAGATTGAAAGCCCGGTGGAAGCATTGCCGGAAGAACCGGTTGCGCCTCTCCCGCAGACACTGAGGTCAAGCGACGCCGCTGCCGCGGAAACCCGCGGAACAGAAACTCCTGCCGTGCCCCGCGTCTCCACGGCAGTCGCGGATGCCGGGGTTCCACAAGCAGTCTGCTTCTCGCCCGAGACGGTCAGCGCCATTGCCGGGGAGGCCGGAAAGATAAGAGAATCCCTGGCTGAATTGCGGAAGATCAGGACGCTCGTCGATGAACTGGCCCAGGCAAACGGCACATTGACTGATCTGAAGAACGCGGTATACATCCTGAGCAAGGAAGTCAAAGAGCTTAAGGAGATCCACCGGGGACAGGAAGAGACCAATAGTCTGCTGCGTTCGCTGGTCTCGGTCTTCGAGGGATTGAAGACAGGCAGGAGATGGTTCAGGTTTTGATCACAACAGGTATTCCGCCAGATTGATCCTGTATTTGTTGGGGTCCATTGTTTTGAGAATGGACCTGATGAATTCGTCCTTCTCATTTTTTTCCGTCAGGTCAACCACATAACCTTTCACCTTGCTGCCCGAACCGTCCACGATGATCATCACCCGGGGCCGCGCGGCAAATACCTGGTTGCTCTCATACACGATGCCCAGCTCGCGCGTAGTGAGCATTACCAGCGTGCCGATGGGATAGACCCCCACCATGTTGATAAAAAACTTGAAGAGGAGAGGATCGAGCTGGGTGCCGGATCTTTCCATCATGATGCTCAGGGCCTTGTCCGGGGCCATGGGAACGCGTGAATAGACCCGCGAAGAAGTCATCGCGTCATACTGGTCGGCAAGAGAAACGATCCTGCTGAAGAAATCCATTTCTATGGCCTTCACGATCTTTGGATAACCGGAGAGGTCGTAATTGAGATGATGTTCAAAGGCGACGATTGCGGACTTGATAGTCAGCTCATCAAGCTTCTTGAGTTTCAGGATCGCCTTGAGTCCCCAGACGGGATGCCGCCTGATGATGCCCCACTCGTCATCAGTAAAGTTCGTCGGCTTGTTGAGAACCTCGTTGGGTATCTCCATCTTTCCGATATCGTGGAACATGGCCACGACGCCGAGCTCCGTCAGCATCTTTCTGTTCAGGCCGAGACGCTGGCCCAGCGCAATGGAGAGAATGCTCACGTTCACTGAGTGGTGGTAGGTGTATTCATCGTATTCCTTGATGGCCGTCATGCCGAGAAGAAGTTGCTCCTCCTCGATGATATGGTCGACCATCGTCTCTACCACCCTCTTGGCCTTCCGGATGCTCACCTTCTCGCCGCTCTTGATCTTGTTGATAACCCCCTGCGTGTAGGAAACCGCATTAAAATAGGTCTTCTTCACCATCTTGCGGGGTTCGACAGCGTCATCCTCGACCACCTTTTTCAGCCTGCCCACGGCCATGTTTCTGCTCTCCGACACTTTGCCCTCGATCGCCTCATACGGTGTCTGGGAGAAGGCGGAAGAAACGAACGCCCTCACGAAGAGCTTGATGTCCTCCGGGCCTACCTTGTCCTTGAACGTGACGCTTCCCAGTTCCCTCTTCTTGAATTCCCTGATGAGAAAATCGAAATTAAGCAGATATTCCAGCGAGTATCGGATCCGGTAATCGTTGAGATAAAAGAATTCCCCCCGCAGTTCGAGGCAGAGGATCCGTTCATCGCTGATGAGGTAATTCACCATGGCAACGAGCTTGTCGATCACCGAGGCGACTGCAACGTTATTGGGGTCGTGGATATGCGAAGTCCTCAGAACAATGGACAGTTGATTGACCAGGTCTTTTGCGGCCTTGAACCGCTCGGTTTCTTCCCTACTGTCCATGCTCCAACCTTCTTATGGCTGTTGCGGCATACTCTCTCAGCAGCTTGTTGCCGTCATTTTTATACTTGTTCAGGAGAGAGAGTGCGTCCTTGTTCCCCATGAGTCCCAGACAGTATGCCGCGCAGGCGCGGCTCTCGTAATTTCTTGCCCGCCGGAAGAAACTCTTTTTTTTCAGCGTTCCCATGAGAAACTCGTAGAGATCGTTGTCCTTCCACCGGGAGAGGACCTCAAAATACTCCTTCTTTTCCTCGAACTCCTTGTCGCGAAATTCCTTTTCAGACACCTTATTCATGGTGATCCGCTTCGCAGCCTCTGAGCTGATATTGCCGAGGGCCTTCAGCGCGGCGGATCTCACCTGCCCGTCCGCGTCATCCAGACATTCCCGAAGCGCCTGGAGCACGCCTCCCCCTCCCAGTTCTCCCAGCGCCCGGATAACCTCCTTCTTGACCCTGATGTCGCCGTGGCGGACGGTCTTGAGGAGATAGTCCACCGCCCGTTTGTCACCGATTTTCCTGAGGATATAAATAATGTTCCTGACAACGTACCACCGCGAATCATTCAGTCCCCTGGCGAGGGTCACAATATCCTTTGTCCCCAAAAGTATCAGGGCATCGATGACGAGCTTCCGCGCATGGATGCTCTTGAGTTCGCCGAGGATCTTCATGAACGGCACGATGGCGTTCTTGTCCAGGTGCTTCACAAAATCCTCAAAAAGCTTCTCCTCGATTTCCAGGCCGCTGTCGAGAACCTCGCCCAACAGCATGATGACCGCCTCGCTGCCGGCCATGAGAACGATCTTGCGCACATGCCGCCGCGCCTCCTCGTCAGTCTGTTTCTGCTCGGCAAACTGCTTCAGGGCGGACAGGGTCTGGGCAGCGGTCTGGATATTACCGCGCTGTATGATGTATTCGAAGGCGTTGCCGAAGAAACTCACAAGATCATCGTAATCATTAGGGGACTGCGTGCGGAAGACCTCCAGCAGGAGATCCACAAGTTTCGACGCCTTATCCTGCGAATCCTTCTCAAGGTCCTTGAGCAGCAACTGAAGGTCCTTGTCGGAGAGGGGGACAATGGACGCCTCCTTGGTCACCTCTTCTTCGCGGAAGGCGTCCTCATATGCTTTGAGAAGATTGTCCTCCTCGGTCTCCTTCTTCTCCAGTTCCTGCATGGCCCGGGCCTCATACTCTTCGTCATCGGACAGCACCGTTTCATCAACGACATAGTGGATGTTCTGGAAGTCTTTTTCCCAAAAAAGCGTCACGATATCATCGTCAAGGACCTCGCTATTGAAGTCAAGGGATATGATCTTGAAAAAATCCTCGAGCTCCTCATAGGAGAGGCCCTTCCGGAAGGTCAGTTCCCTCAGTCCGTCCTTGAAAAAGAAGAGCGACAGGTTGTCGTCTTTGTCGGGGTTGAAATACACCTGCTCTGCATCGAAGAACATCTCGTTCTGCCTGATCTTGAGCGTCAGTTCATCACGGTAATAGAAGAATTCCTTAAACCGCTTGTGATCATTTTCGAGCGTGGTGAGGTAGATGGGGTTATTTGCCGGATACATCCGCAGTATCTTCTTGGACTTCTGGAACGACTGGACGATGTCTTTGACCTTTCTCAGCTCTTCGCTCATGGTATCATTCGTTCCACCGGCCGCATGCCTATCCGGTGAGCTGTATCCTCCGCTCCTTCGCAAAGTTCCTGATGATCATGGTCGCTCCGAACAGCCGCTGGAGCTTCAGGTTTCGTGAACGTATTGCCATGATGTCGTTATGGGGAAATTTCTCCGCCCGTACCTCGTTCTGCACCCGCGATATTTCGCCGTAGAAATCGCGCAGCGTTTCACCGTCAAAGGACTTCAGGAACAAGGGGTTGACCACCACATAACCATCCGCGATATCCCGGATGACCGCCTTTAGGCTTTTCCCTCGTATATTAGGCATTCCGGCGCTTTCTGTATACGATCCTCGACATTAGTATACCAATTTCGTACAGGATAATTATAGGCACCGCCATAAGGGTCTGATTGAAGGCGTCGGGCGTCGGCGTCAGTATCGCCCCTGCGATAAAGGCGACAAGCACAGCGAACTTTCTGTTCTTCGCAAGGAACTGGGGAGTGACGATGCCCAGGCGCGCCAGAAAAATGATGCCCAGGGGCAGTTCGAAAATAGCGCCGAAGGCGAGGATGAACTTAAGACAAAAATCGATGTAGCTTCCCACCGAGATCATGGCGGTAAGGTGGGCGGTCTTATAGCCCATGAGGAAGGTCAGCGCAAAGGGCAGGACCAAAAAGAAACAAAAGGACGCCCCCACCAGGAAGAGGCTGGTGGCCGAAACGATGAACGGGATGACATATCTTCTTTCGCCGGGAAGAAGCCCCGGAGAAATGAACCTCCAGACCTGATAGAAAATAATGGGCAGGGAAAAAACAAAGGCAGCCACAAAGGAAATCTTCAGATGCATCCAGAACGCCTCTGCCGGGGCGAGAAAAACAAGGTTCGCGACCTGCTTTTGCACCAACTGCACATAAGGATTATGCAGGGAAAATTTAAGATCGGTCTTCATCGGAAAGGTGAGAAAATCGAAAATCTCTTCAGAATAATTAAAGACAACGCCGAAGACCACAAGGAGAGCCGCGAGGGATATGAGGATCCGTTTGCGCAGCTCCGAGAGGTGTCCTGTCAACGACATCTTTACATCTTCCACCTACCCCTCCCCTCCTGATGCGCGCCCAGCGGACCCGGATTCATCACGCTTCTCCGTGCCCTCGGGCGCAGCCGGCCCCTCAGACTGTTTCGTATCCTTGACGGACCCGGCTTCGTTGTCCGGAGATGCCCGGCGCTTCTCCATTTCCTCGAATTCAGAATCCATCTGGCTCTTCGCATTCTGGATGCCTCTCCTGATCTCGATCATCCATCTCCCGAGAGTTTTGCCGATCTCGGGCAGCTTCTCCGGGCCGAACACCAGGAGGGCAACGATGAAAATGACGACTAATTCCTGAAATCCGATATCAAACATGATGGCCTAATCCTGGTACTGGTAAAGACGGGGTTATTCTTCCTCAAAAATCTTCCTGATCGGCTTTTTCTCCGGAGAGGAAACAAAACTCACCGACAGGAGGACCCGGTATTCCGGTTCGCGCTTCTTCAGGTCAAGGCCGACACCCAGCGTAGTGTACAGATAATCAGTCGCCTTGATCCTGTAGCCGAATCGCGTCTCGACACGGTCGTAGTGATTTGACGCGTGGCTCCTTTGGACGATCACCTCCGCAAGCAGCTTAAAACTGTGAGCAGCAGAAAATTCAATACCTCCCAGCGCTGAAACCTCGCTGCCCAATCGCCCTGTGCCCGGTCTCTCGTAAAACAGATTCATATGCCCCTTGAAAGGGCCGACTCGCTTGCTTAAGATCAGTCCGGCGCCGAACCTCCCGCTGCTGCTGAATTCCTCGCGCCCGTTGTTGACGGATACTGTCAGCATATAGGCCAGTGAAGGCCCGTATTTGCCTTCCTCATAAAACCGATGTTTGAACCCCAGGGCGATATCTTCCATGCCGTCCGTGGCGCCTCCGAAATTGTAGACGTACGGGGCGGTTATGTTGAACTCAAGGGCATCTGAAATTCCGTAGGCCCCGGAGAGCCTGAAACGATAAAAACTCGGGTCCCTCGATCTTTCAACGCCTATCTCAACGGCGCCCTGATTCTTCGGCATGCTCTCCGCGCTGAACGTGGAAAAAACTCCGTTCGGAGCAACGGGTTGAAGACCGGATATATCAAAGGCAGACGCGGCGCCGGACAAGACGACGAAGAACAATAGCAGGAAGCAACTTATTTTCATTATTAGAAAAAATAACAGAAAATCAGATGCCTGTCAACAAATCGTGCGCAGGATAATACCGCAACGATCATGAAAACTCCGCAAATCTAACAGCCATCAGCCGGGGCTTCGCTTCGTTGACAAAGGCTGCCGGTTCCCCCTATAATTGAGGCAGTCAACTTCAGGAGGTATGATTATGGCCGAAGGCGTAATGAATGTTACAACAGCAACGTGGGAGCAGGAGGTGCTCAATGCCCCCGGGCTGGTTATGATAGATTTCTGGGCCGTGTGGTGCGGACCGTGCCGCATGGTGGCGCCTGCTGTCGAAGAGCTTGCCAAGGAGTTTTCCGGCAAGGTCAAGGTCGCCAAACTCAATACCGATGAAAACCCGGATATTGCGAGCAGATATAAGATCATGGGAATCCCTACCCTGATGTTTTTCAAGGGCGGACAAAAGGTTGATCAGGTCGTCGGCGCAGTACCGAAGCCCCAACTCAAGGCCAAGTTGGAGGCCCTCCTCAACGCCTGACCGGTTGTCGCAGCCTGAGGCCGAATACTGTTACACCTCGTGAAAACAGAAGCGTGAAAAGTCTTTTTTTCTTCGTCCCCATACTGCTTGTCCTCGCCCTGGTTTTGTCGTGCGAAAAAAAGGGACCGCAGGGGCAGTCGCAGGACACGATCGAGACGGGCTCCGCGGCGCCTGATTTCAAACTGTTGAATCTCAGCGGAGCAGCCGTCAAACTCTCGGATTATCGTGGAAAGGTCGTTTTTCTGGAATTCTGGGCCACGTGGTGCCCGCCCTGCAGGGCGACAGTGCCTGAACTCGTCGCACTGCAGCAAAAATTCGGGGATCGAGGGTTTACGGTGATCGGCGTGTCACTGGACGAGGGTCAGGATGTAGCAGCAAGGCTCACCGCCTTTTCTTCCGAACATAAAATAAACTACCCGATCCTTATCGGCACGAATGCCGTCGCCGCTGCGTATAATGTTCATGGCGTCCCTGCGGGTTTTCTCATTGACAGGGAGGGCAAGCTGGTCGCCACCTATATCGGATTTGTCGAGGATCTCCATTCGGTCATCTCAGACCGGCTGGCCAAGCTCATATAGATGTTCGAAAGCATCAGCGATAAACTGGATTCAATCTTCAGGAAACTCAAGGGCAAAGGCCTGCTGAAGCCCGAGGACGTTGAGGTCGCCTTGAAGGAAATCCGCATGGCGCTCCTTGAGGCTGACGTGAACTTCAAGGTGGTCAGGGACTTTGTCGACCGTGTCCGTGTCAAGGCGGTAGGCAATGAAGTGCTCGAGAGTCTGACGCCGGGCCAGCAGGTCGTCAAGATCGTCAACGATGAGTTGTGCGAACTCCTTGGCTCTTCCGCGAGCAAGATCACCCTCTCGCCGAATCCTCCCACGGTGATCATGATGGTCGGGCTCCAGGGATCGGGAAAGACAACCACCGCGGCCAAGCTCGCCCGATTTTTCAAGAAGGAAGGACGGCGGCCACTGCTGGCGGCAGGCGACCTTCAGCGTCCAGCGGCCATCGATCAGCTCATTACCCTGGGCAGACAGATCGACGTCCCTGTCTATTCTTCCCGCGACACGAAGGACCCCGCGCGGGTCGGCCAGGAGGCGCTTAAGAAGGCGCGGACCGATGCCCATGACATTCTCATTATCGATACCGCCGGCCGGCTTCATGTTGACGATGCCCTTATGGAGGAGCTGCGCATGCTACGGGACGGCGTCTCTCCCCGGGAGGTGTTATTCGTTGCCGACGCCATGACCGGACAGGATGCGGTAAACATAGCAAAACAGTTCAATGACCGGATCGGCATAGACGGGGTCATCCTCACCAAAATGGACGGTGATGCGCGCGGGGGAGCGGCCCTTTCCATTCGGGCGATAACCCGGAAACCGATCAAGTTCATCGGCGTCGGTGAAAAGATCGACATGCTCGAGCCGTTCTTCCCGGACCGTATCGCCTCCCGGATACTGGGGATGGGAGACATGCTCGGCCTGATAGAACAGGCCCAGCGATCTTTTGACCAGAAAGAGGCTGAATCACTTCAGCAGAGGATACTCGGTGACTCCTTCACGTTCGACGACCTCAGGGAGCAGCTCAGGAAGGTCCGCTCCATGGGGCCCATTGAAAATCTTTTGGGGATGATTCCGGGCATGAACCGGGCCAAGAACCTGCAAGTGGACGAAAAGGAATTTGTCAGGACCGAGGCGATCATCAACTCGATGACCCGGAAGGAAAGGACGAATCACAACCTGCTCAACGGCAGCAGGAGGAAAAGGATAGCGCAGGGCAGCGGCGCGACTGTGGCTGACGTGAACAGGGTTATCAAGCAGTACGTCGAGCTCCGGAAGATGCTGAAGATGTTCAAAGGCAAAAAAGGCCTGAAGATTCCAAAGGTTTTTCCCTTCTGACGCTTTACTTTGAGCGTTACAATATTATAAAATTACTGACACTAAGAGAGGAGGTGTTTACTTGGTTAAGATTCGTTTAACGAGACTCGGCGCACACAAAAAGCCGTTTTACAGACTGATCGTGTCTGATTCACGGGCGCGTCGCGACGGACCTTTCATAGAGATTCTCGGGACGTATGACCCGCTCAAGGAGCCATCGGAAATCAAGGTTGATCTGGAAAAAGCGCGTCTCTGGCTGCAAAAGGGGGCGCAACCGACAGCTACTGCCAAGAGGCTCATGCAAAAGGCTGGTTTGTAGACGGGCCGATTTCTTACGGAGGTACGGAAGATGAAGGATTTAGTCGAGAGGATGGCGAAGGCGCTGGTCGACAGCCCTGAAGACGTGGCTGTCAACGAGATCGACGGAGAGAAGACAACGGTTTACGAACTGAAAGTGGCCTCGGGCGATCTCGGCAAGGTGATCGGGAAACAGGGCAAGACAGCGCGGGCGATGAGAACTATCCTCAGCGCCTCCGGCACGAAAATCGGCAAGCGGTGCGTGCTCGAGATACTCGAGTAATATCATTCAGGAGTCAGGCTCCTCAGAATCGTCAAGATTCGCCGCAGTAGCGAGAATCATACATGAACGGGGGGTAAGAGGTGAGATGACGGCCCTTCCCCTCTCCCGTAAATTCCAGCAGCTGGCCCCGGATAGCGACGTTGTGCTCGTGACTCCTGACGGGGCCTCTATCCGGAAACGCATTCGGAACATCCGGCCAGTCGCCAGGGGATACGGCATTTCCTTTCAGGAAATCGAGACCCCCGAGCAGGCCCTCGCATTTCGCGGCGCGCTCATCACGGCGCCAAAAGACTCCCTCGCAATGGATGACGGCGAGTACTGGTGCGATGATATCATCGGCCTCTCTGTGGTGACCACGGAAGGCAGCGCTGTCGGCGCCGTCACTGAAGTCATCAGCACGGGCGGCAACGATGTGTATGTGGTCGAGAACCTGGAAAAGGAATATCTGATTCCAGCCATCCGCGATGTCATTGTTGAGATCAGCATTCCGGACGGCCGAATAGTCATAAAGGTGATGGAGGGGATGCTCGATTGACATGGTGACTTTTAGTGTAGTAACGATCTTCCCTGAAATCATCCGGGCCTACCTCGGCGAAAGCATACTCAAGCGGGCCATAGCCGCGGGGCTCGTTTCCGTGTCAGTTCACGACCTGAGGGAGTATGCCGCGGACAAACACAAGACCGTGGATGACTATCCTTACGGCGGGGGCGCCGGCATGGTGATGAAACCGGACCCCTTCTTCAGGATCATCGAGGAACGGTGGCCGGACAGGCAATCGCGCAGGGTGGTGCTCCTTTCCCCAAAGGGCAGGACCTTCACGCAGGACGCGGCGCTCTCATTTTCCAGAGAGGCGCGGCAGACCATTCTCCTCTGCGGAAGATACGAGGCGATCGACGAACGCGTCCGCGAGGCCCTTGTTGACGACGAGGTTTCTATCGGAGATTACGTTTTGACTGGCGGAGAATTACCGGCTTTGGTTATAATAGACGCTGTCGCGCGCCTTGTGCCGGGCGTGCTCGGCGACAGTCGTTCCTCCGCGGAGGACTCGTTTTCGTGCGGTCTGCTGGATTATCCGCACTATACGCGGCCTGAGAATTTCAGGGGAATGACGGTGCCGCCGGTGCTTCTTTCCGGCCATCACAGCGGTATAGAACGGTGGCGGAGGATGCAGTCCCTGCGTCTGACCCTCGAAAAGAGGCCGGAGTTGCTGGAGCGGCTGGAGTTGTCTCTTGAAGACAGGAAAATACTGGAAGAACTGAAGGAGGAATCGAAATGAATCTCATACGCGCTGTTGAGGAAGGCTACAAGAAGGACCTCGGCCCCTTTAATGTGGGAGATACCGTGAAGGTCTACGTCAAGGTAGTCGAGGGCGATAAGGAACGCATCCAGCCCTTTCAGGGCACGGTCATAGGCAGGAAGGGCAGCGGCACCAGGGAGTCTTTTTCGGTGCGGAAGATATCCTTCGGGGTCGGGGTCGAGAGAATATTCCCGGTTTGCTCCCCCATCGTCGATAAGGTGGAGGTGCTCAAGCGCGGATCGGTCAAGCGCGCCAAGCTCTACTATCTGCGCGGCAAAAAAGGCAAGGCCGCCAAGATCAAGGAAAAGGAATTTTCAGCAGATTAGCGCCATGCCATGGATCTGTACCGGCATGACAGCAACTGGAGACACAAGGGTTTCCGGGTCATTGCCGGTATAGACGAGGCAGGCAGGGGCCCTATCGCAGGTCCGGTTGTTGCCGCCGCAGTCGTACTCCCCGATGACCTCAGGATCAAGGGACTGAGGGATTCCAAGCAGGTGCCGGAAAAGGAGAGGACCACCCTCTTCCGGGAGATACTGGTCGGCGCATGCGCCATCGGGGTCGGGGTCTCAGACCACCGGGAGATCGATGCGCTGAATATCCTCAGGGCCACGAGACGAGCCATGGAGCGCGCTGTTGAAGATCTCTCCGTCAGGCCCGACATGCTCATCATCGACGCCGTTGCCCTCCCCTCCGTGGATATCAGGCAAATCTCTCCGTATAAAGGCGAATCGATAAGCTCCTCTGTAGCCGCGGCATCCATTGTTGCAAAGTATGTCCGGGATGTAATGATGAATGACTTTCACGAGCTCTATCCCCAGTATGATTTCAGGAAGCACAAGGGCTACTGCACACAGGACCATATGGCCATGCTTCAGGCGTATGGTCCCTGCCCCATCCATCGAAAGTCATTCAGGAAAGTCATGGAACTTGAGCTGCCCTTCTGACCGGCATAACCGCTGGCATTACACGGCCGCATTGATTACAATATATCCACATGGCCGCAATCAGCGATAGGGAGCGGATTGACGAGGCGCTGGAACTCCTTTGGGTGCTTGCCGAGGAGGGTCGCAAGGAGCTGGACCGCTTCATGCGCAGTTCCGACGATCCCGACGTCTCGCTCCTTGCTGATACGCTTCGGGAGGAGGGACTGACTTCCACGTCCGACGGCCTCATCCACCTGACTGAGAAGGGCCGCGCCATGGCGCGCGGGCTGGTCAGACGGCAAAGGCTGGCTGAGAGGCTCTTTACCGACGTCCTGCAGCTGTCTGAGGACACTGTGGTGAACGACGCCTGCAAAATGGAGCATATCCTCAGCGAAGAACTCACCGAAAGCGTCTGCACTTTTCTGGGTCATCCCCCGACATGCCCTCACGGCAAGCCGATCCCGCGTGGAGAATGCTGCAAGAAGCTCAGGATCGATATAACACCGGTTGTTACCGGGCTGTCTGAATTCGAGGTCGGAGCTACGGGCAGGATCACCTTCATCGTTCCTTCCGATCCCTCGAGGATCAGCAAACTCAACTCCCTTGGGATAACCGCCGGGAGCGTCATCAAACTTATCCAGAAGATACCCTCTGTTGTTCTGCAGATCGATGAGACGACCGTTGCCATCGACCCTTCCATCGCAAAAGAGATCTATATCAAAAAAGTCGTTGCATAGAAAACTCTTTGAGCGATTCGCCATTCCGGGACCCCGGGCAGGCAGGAACTGACAGCAATACCCTTCAACCGACTTATTCAGACAGTTTTTTCGATATCGTGCCATTCCCGCAGCTCGTCACCAAGGATGTTGAAACAAAGGGCAGTGACGGCTATCATCACGCCGGGGGGGATCACCATCCAAGGGGCGGAGCTGATAAACATCCTGCCGGTACTCACCATCGACCCCCATGTTGCCGTTGGCGGCTGGGCTCCGAGTCCCAGAAAACTGAGCGCAGCCTCGGTAAGCACGTATCCGCCAAGCCTCACTCCCGCTACCACCAGGGCAAGAGGTATGCACTGAGGCATCAGATGAACAAAGAGTATTCTCGTCCAACTGCAACCTATAGCGCGCGCAGCCTCGATATATGTGGATTCCCTCAGCACGAGGACGTTTCCGCGTATCAGGCGGGCAAAAGACGCCCAGCCGACCGCTGCGAGCGCGATCATGACCGTATACACACCCGGAGGAAGG
>JAKAGF010000212.1 GCA_021825805.1 Nitrospirota bacterium | reverse complement strand
CTCTGCGCGATGGCTATCGTTGCCTTGAGGACAGGCGTGTCGTCCGCTGCCTTGAAGACAAAGGTGGTCGTCCTCGGGGCCGCGATCCCGCCCGGCGCAACAGGTATGAATACCGGGGGATCAGCGGAAAAAGAGAGTATGTTCGGCGCGCCTGTGTCCACGAACAGCTCCGTAGTCTTCGTTGCCTCACGGTTGCCCGCTCTGTCCCTGCTGTAGTATTCGAGGGTGGCGGCCCCCGGATTGGCGATTTTCAGGGGCAGGGCATTGACAAAGTCAGTGTCAATACCGACAACCTTTCTGTACATCGCCTCAACGCCGCTTCCGCCGTCATTGTCAACAGCCTTGAAGATGATCGTGGTCTCAGGCGTTATGTAGACAGGATTGACGCCGGTCCTGGGTCCGCTGAAGACAAGGGTCGTTGACGGAGGGAGCAGGTCTGCTGTCGGCTTATCGTATACGAGAGTATAATTTCCCGAGACCGAAGGATCAGAGCGATAGTCGAGCAGGTGCAGAGTAAATGTCCGTTGATAGCTGCTGCCCAGGCCTTCGCTTATCCAGAAATTGTTCGCGTCAAGACGCACGCCGTCTGCCCGTATGACATCGAGCAGCTTCTGCATTCCCCCGGCCGGATCTCCTGTTCTCGCATATATCCACCCGGCCGCGCCTGTCGCAAGCTTCAGTTCGACATTCGGCTGTTCGCTCGTAGGCCTGGTCGGAGGGGTTGTTACCGCGACAACGGAAACCGGGGTCCGGGAATCTTCAGGCCTGCCGGTACCGCCCGGTATCTCGGACTCGAATATGGTATCCGGCAGGTGGTCCGGATCTTTGTCCGTGTCGGCCAGTATGTCCAGACGATTATCCCTGCCCGCAAGGTTGACTTTCACCCGATGGACAAAGTAGTAGGTGTTTGTCACCTTAAGCAGAGAGGTTAGTTCGCCGCCGAGATCCGATGCATGGGAAAAGCTCGCATGAAAGTCGACGAACTTCCCACTGAGCGTTGAAAGCATTTCCCAGTAGGCGGTGGCTATTTGTTTGCTCCCGAGAGTGCCGATGTTGACAGTGAGGGAAGGAGCTACCGCTCCATCGTTCACCGCTGCGCCCAGCAGCCTGAAGTCAACGAGAAGTCCCTGACTGTTGTCCACGATCTTCGGCTGGGCCGAGTCTATCTTGAGGTTGGACGCAGGACCGAAGCCGGCGTTCAGTATGCGCACGGCCAGGGGGAAGGGAACCGGCGCCTCGACTTCAGGAGTGAAGGGGTTGTCGCCGAGGACATCATAGGGCAGAAAGTAATCGAGTATCAACTGGGCCTCGGGTCTCACGGTGATCTTGTCGGGGTTTACGGTCACTGTCTCCTGTACGCCGGCAACGGTATAGGTAAGCGTGGCTCCCACCCAGTATGCTACGCCCGTCGGGACGCTTCCCCCTGCTCCCGGCGACGGGATGATCAGCCAGTGGACTTCCGCCCTGGTTGCCGCCTTCACTATTCCGGCGCCGTCCACGGAAGCGATATTGCCGGTCGAAGAAGTGCGTATATAGAACAGGTCGTTCTTGACGTTGCCGTTTCCATCCTTGATCGTCACGTCAACACGGACATTGGCGAGGTCCTTGTCAGGGATGTTGTTCGTAATGACCATCCTGGCGTCAAACGCCACACGCTCCAGCGTGAGTTCCTGGAGTATCTCCATGCTCACGCTGGAACAGGCCGACTGGGCCCGGGCGAATGCCGGGACAATCAGCGCCAGGAAAAGGAGAATGAATGTGATTGCCGGTTTTCTTATTCTCATATCGCACCGTCCGCCAGCCGGGCGATAAGCTGTCCGGCTTCGGCGAGGCTCACAAGGTCGGCGCCGGGGACATTGACAATATACGCAAAGGCTATCCTGCCCCCATCTCGTTTGGTCACATATCCCGCGATGCTGAAGACGTCGTGGAGCCTTCCGGTCTTCGCCCTTATCAAGCGCTTTGAAGGCGGCATGTCCTTGAGCGTCCCCTTGCCGGGGGAAGGCAGGCTTTCGTAGAATGCCCTGAACCAGGGCTGTCCAGACGCCATCCGGAGAAAGGCCACGAGCTCGCCGGCCGCGACCCGGTTGTCATGAGACAGGCCCGCTCCTTCCGTAATGCGGAGCCTGGCCCTGTTGATGCCGTGATCCGCCAGGAAAGTTTCAATAGCCGCCCGTCCTTTGTCCGCATCCCCTGGCTCTCCGAATTTTCTTGCCCCAAGGACGAGAAAGAGGTTCCCCGCCTGCGCGTTAAGACTGTGATGGTTTACTTGAGATACGATGGAAGCGACATCCCCGGAGCTTGTGCGATGTATTTCCGTTGCAGAGGGAGGCAGTTTCCCCTTCCTGACGGTCCCCTCGATTACCACGCCCGCCTTTTTCAGCCATGTCTTTAATACGCCGCCCGAAAAGAGGGCGGGATCATCCAAAGGGAATCTCTGTTTGAGGGGCGCTGTCTTATCGGACTTGCCCGTTATCTCGTAGCTCAGGTCGTTGATCTTCCGTATGCCCGGCCGGCCCGAAACGGCGGATGTAAACTGTACCAATTCATTCGGCGGTTCAATGCGGGGAGCCCCTTCCGAAACCGATACGGCGACAGTGTGCATATCGAGTCCCAGGGCTGAACAAGGCGCGTGCGCCGGGTCTCCATAGACTGTTTTAAGCTGTGGAGCATGGAAGTAAGAATCGTCAACGATAACGTCCCCCTTGATGCTCCTGATGCCGGCAGAAGATATCGCTTCAGCCGCGGCCTTCAGATCAGCTCCCGACAGGAAGGCGTTTCCCATCCCTCTCAGATAGACATTGCCACTGAGATGAGTCCCCTTCCGTACACCTTCAATGGATACGACAGTATCCAGGGACAGACCTGCCTGCGCGTCGAGTTCAAGGGCAGCGGCTGTTACAATGAGCTTTACAAGCGAGGCCGGGACCAGGGATGATTCACTTGCATTCCCTATTGTGATCTCTGCCTTGCCGTTATCAAGATCAGAGGCTGCAAACGCCCACATAGCCTGAGGAGGAAGAGAGGATTGGATGGAATCCCTGATAACGGCTGACTGCAGGGCGAAAGAGGCCTTCGCGGGGCCCGCCGCAATCGCAGAGACGATGAGAATCAGAGCGCATAAAAAAGTAACTTCCCTGCTGGATACTGCCCGATTCATGTGTCCAAGACCCTCCGAACAACTATTCACCGGAACCGCTACGGCTGCTTGCAATGGCAGGTGTGTGATCCCCCTCGCCATTTCGACGGCCCCTCTATCCTTGATCAGGACAGGAAGCTTTGCGTCCCCCGGTCACCCGGGCTTTGCCTTTTCGATGGACGACGCCTATTTTATACACTAACCATCCCGGCCTTTGTCAAGAAAAAAATGCAATGACAACAGAAAAAAATGCAATGGCTGGAATCAGGCGGCCGCAGATCATAACTCCCTTTGGCAACGGGGGTTAGGAGATTGCGTATCACTCACTCAATAAAGCACTGCGGGTCTTCGGCGAGGAAATCGTCCTTCCCCATCGAGCAGGAATAGGCATAGGCTATGGCCCTGCACCCTCGGCAGTCAGCCCACCTCTTGCACGAGCCGCACTTACCCTTGTAGCCGCTCCTTTCCCGGAGCGCATTAAGGACCGGAGAAGATGACCATACCTCGCGGATGGAGTCTGTCCTGACATTGCCGACGGGTACGAAAAGTCTTCTGCAGGGCACGATTGCGCCGTCAGGGAGGAACGTGAGCCCTGATATGCCCGCAGCGCATCCGCTCCGCGCAACAGGCCCGGAATCCGCATCAGCGGAAACGGACAGTTGCGAGGCGACCGGGTCCCCGGTGACGATATCGAGTCCGTCTTCGGACAACGACATAATCTCCCGGTAGACTTCAGCGACCCGCTCCGCAGGCATCATCCTGCCTATAAGTTCCCTTCCGCGGCCTGAAGGCACGAGCCGCGAAAACCCCAGCCGCTGCACGCCGAGGGAAACAGCAAGCTCCACCATATCGGGGAAACGGGCCGCATTGATCTCTGATAAGGTGGCGTTGATGGTGACCGGAAGCCCGGCATCCAGAAGATGCCGTATCCCTTTCAACGACGCTGCGAAGCTGCCTTTGCCGCGGATGGAATCGTGGACCATCTCCGGCCCCTCGATACTCACCTGAACGCCTTTTACCGCCAACGCGGCCAGATGCTTCGCCTTTTCCGCGGTGATGAGAGTGCCGTTGGTAAGCAGGAATGTATCGAACCCGCTGGCGCGGACAGCATCGAGAACAGCGAACAGGTCCTGCCTCAGCAGCGGCTCGCCGCCCGTGATATTGAAGCTGGGCGAAAACGGGATGCCGTAATCCGCAGTCCATGCCCGGAGCATGCCGGAGACCTCGCTGACAACGTCATTGACCTCGGAAAGCTCCAGCTCGTCGGACCTGCCGCCTGTCTGATAGCAGTGGGAGCATCGCAGATTGCAACGCTCGGTAAGATGCCACTGTATGAAGAATTCCT
>JAKAGF010000211.1 GCA_021825805.1 Nitrospirota bacterium | reverse complement strand
CTGGCGACTGATATCTTCGGCATCGGGTTTTTGATCGCTGACAAGATCGCCTCCCAGTTGGGCGTGTCAAAGGACTCGCCCCTGAGGGCAGAGGCGGGGATCCTCTATGCGCTGGGCAAGCTATCTGAAGAGGGCCACATCTACTATCCCTGCGAGCCTCTCCTGGAAGAATGCCATAAGATGCTTGACCTCGAAAGAGGCGTCCTCGCAAAAGCTGCGGCAACAGCAGCGGCAGAGGGGAAGATCATTATTGAGAACCTGGAAGGCCCCTCTGCCGCTCCGAACAACAAGGCCGTCTATCTTGCCCGTTTGTACGCATCCGAGACGGGAATCGCCAAACAAATGGAGACTATAATCAACGGGCCGAAGGTATTTGCAGGCTCTAATTCCGAGGCAGAGGCAGCCTGGGCGCAGCAGGAACTGGGGATCACCCTCGCCCGCAACCAACTGCTGGCGGTAAAGGCTGCGCTGGAGAAAAAGGTGTTGATCATCACGGGAGGACCAGGCACCGGGAAGACCACCATCATCAGGGCGATACTGAGAATATACCGGCGATACGGCCAGAGGGTGGCGCTTGCCGCGCCTACCGGGCGGGCCGCAAAGAGGATGTCAGAGGCATCGGGGCATGAGGCAAAGACGATTCACCGTCTCCTTGAATTCAGCCCCCAGGGCAGCGGCTTCAAAAGAAACAGCGAAAACCCGGTTGAGGCAGACCTCGTTGTGATCGACGAGGCATCTATGATCGACTCCCTTCTGATGCATTATCTTCTATCCGCGATACCAAAAGCAGCGACTGTCATATTTGTGGGTGACGCGGACCAGCTCCCGTCTGTCGGACCCGGCGCCGTGCTGAAGGACATGATGGGGTCAGGGGTGATCCCCCTGGTGAGGCTCAACGAGATATTCAGGCAGTCAAGCGCGAGCAGCATCATCGTCAATGCGCATCGCATCATCCATGGCGAATTCCCCGTCCTCGCCCCTGATGCCGGTCAGCGCGGCGATTTCATCTTCATCCGGATCGAGGACCCCGAGAAGGTGAAGGAAGAGATCATCAGTCTCTGCTCGCAGAGGCTCCCGCGGGAATGCGGCCTGGACCCCCTTGATGACATACAGGTGCTCACCCCCATGCACCGCGGGGTGATAGGGACGGTAAACCTCAACGCCGAGCTTCAGAAGCGACTCAACCCCTCGAAGACTGAAGTCACCCGCGGAGGAAGGACGTTCAAGCCGGGCGACAAGGTGATGCAGGTACGGAACAACTACGACCGTGACGTCTTCAACGGCGACGTGGGAAGGATCATCTCGATCGATGAGGAAGAGCGGGAGATGATCGTCAGCTTTGACGGCAGGCGGATCGCCTATGACTTCAATGACCTTGATGAAGTTGTCCAGGCCTATGCGATCTCAGTGCATAAGTCGCAGGGCAGCGAGTACCCGGCCGTGGTGATCCCGATCCTCACCCAGCATTATCTCATGCTCCAGAGAAATCTCCTGTATACGGCGGTCACCAGGGGGAAGAAACTGGTGGTCATCGTCGGCACGAGCAAGGCCCTGGCAATTGCGATCAGGAACAACAGGACCCAGATGCGGCATACAAGTCTGAAAAAGAGGATCGCCGCGCTGAATGCGCCCGAAGGAGGAACTGTTCTCCCGATTTCTCTTTAGTGTGTAAAGCCGCCTGCCCTGTATTCCCCCTCGAGCTTTCTGAAAAATCCGCGGTCTTTTATCTCCGGAAGGGCAAAATCGCCCTTGAGGTCCCATTTTCCCATGAAGGGCTCAAGCCCCTTTGCGACAGGCCCGCCCTCGGGGCCCTTGAACTCAGTTATGCGAAGCCCTTTTTCATCAGCCGCGATAACATACGCGCCATCTTCAACGTCCTTGTACGATCCGCCGCTGAAGAGCACCCTCACTCTCTGGACCGTTGACTCGTGGCAGCTGCCGCACGGTCTTGCGCGGCCCGTTGCATGGGCAACCCGGTCGAGGTTCAGCCAGACCATGACATCGCGATCCTTCTCATCAACAGCCTTCGCAAGTCCTGTAATGGCATACGCGTCATTTGACCGGTAGAGCCGGTCAACCGCCGCATCCGGCCGGTTCCTGAAGATAAGGCCGGAAGAGAGCTTCACCTCCTCTGCCTTCACATTTCCGGATGTATGCGGCACAATATGAACAGGTATCCAAACGCCGTCAGGGTTCTTGACGATCACCGGGGAAACACCCGAAGTCGTATAATCCTGTATTCTCGTAAGCGGGTTCTCCTGCCCCTTCGGTCCGACGGCTGTCCAGAAATTAAAGGCATACCCCCCGATGAGCGGGGTATGACATGCTGCACAGTCCACCTTCTTGTGGGGCCCTTTTCCGTGTTGTTCGACCACAGCCTTATGGCACTTGCCGCAGTCCACACTGCGCATGAGGTCCGCATGCCCGCTGTTCGTCTTCTGCGCGTGGCATTGGACACAGGTCACGTTCTTTTCGTAGTGCACATCCGGCCGCTTGTTCAGGATCTCAACCCCTCCGGCAGTTGCCTGGGTAAACTCGCCACGAAGGTACCCGTCTCCCCTCCTCCGCTCGAGCGGACCCGCGTGGCAGCTGAATGCGCGTCCCCCGCCGTAGCAGGTCAGGGGTGAAGGAGCTGCGGTGAAAGTATGCGGCCCATGCGCCGGGTTGCCGTCTTTTTTCCTCACCTCAAGGTGGCAGTCGAGACATCCCACATGGCATTGGTTGCAGTTGCGCTGGAGATTATACGCAGCAGCCGGACTGACAGGCATGCTCGAATGCGCATTATAATTCCGGACATTATCATCACTGAAACTCCCCTGGTCAGGCTGAGACAGGGCGCCGACCCAGAGGCCGCAGCTCTGGGGACCGGTGGGTCCTGTCCATGTCGTATACCGGCTCTGGGTGTGCGCACCCTTTGCCCCGCCCATGGATGTCATGAGGAATCCCCTGACCTTGTCCTCATGGCATTTCCCGCAGGTGTTCATCGCTATCTCCGGATTGAACGCGAGCGTGCCGGGGTTCTTGTCGTGGAAAATAATCGCGCGGTACCCGGGGTTCTCCATCACCTTGCCCTTGTCCATCCGCTTAGGCATAAGCCGGGTATAACGCTTATTCCCCCGGGGTTCGAGACCTATCCATCCGGCCCGGTCCTGATCAGCCATGGCAGTCCTTGTAACCGCCTCGAAGGTCCGCTGTCTCACCGCTCTCACGGCAAGTATATCCTTGTGGGCGTCTTTCTTATCGTGCGCTGACGGATCTCCCCTGTGGCAGTCAGCACACAATACTCCAGGCATCTTTGTCTGGTAAGCCACTTCTTCCGCGGAGAAGACGAATTCCGGATGGCCCATGCCGGACATCTTCGCTTTGCTGCCGTGACAGTCAATGCAGCTGTCCGCAGCTGAGGCCGGTTGCGCGCTGATAAGCAGGAAAAACAGCGCCGCGAGATTTCTCTTCATAATACCAGTATAACAGGTGCTCAGAGGAAGGACAGCGGATCACCTGAGATCCACAGCCTCCTTCCGCAGACCATCGAGCCATCCCTCAAGGTCCTTCTCGGAACGGGTCAGCCTCGCTTTTATCTCGGCCCTTGCGTCCTCGTATTTTCTGAAGCGGGGTCCGGAGACCGCCTGAAGCATCATAAACTGTTCTTCAGTAAAGATGTTGCTCACCTCCCGATCCCTCAGGTTCTTCACCTTGTCGCGGATCCATGCAGGCAGGTCCTCCAGCCGCACCTGTTGATAGGAAACACGGCCTGAGTGGCTCCGGTAGATCTCCTCAAGGGGCTTGCCGGCGAGCGCCTCTCTCTGAAGTTCCGTGACAAGCTGAACGCTCGAAAGTTTGTCTCCTGACGTAAGGGACAGCGCCAGTTGTTTCACCTGTTTCTCCGTCCTGCCGACGGCGAACTCTTTCATGTTCGTTTCGTAGTATTGTTTCATCTCCTGCTCGTCAGGCCCCTTCATCCTCCTTTTCACAACAGCGTCGGCAACCAGCAACCTCTCCAGGCACTCCAGCTCCCGGTCGCTGAGGGAATACCGCTTTGCTATGGAAATTGCCTCTGCAGTCATTTCCCGGACCTCATCCGGAGACGCTTTCGCAAACAGGACACGCCCGGCAACAAAATCCCTGAACTGGTCTCCGGTCCGCCAGGAAAGGCCGGTGGGGCTGACCATCTTTTGTACCTGGGCAGCGACTGACTCGTCTTCGTCGATCCGGGCCTGGGAATAAGTCCTTTCCCCGATCTTCACCACAGGCCGCTCGAACCGCGCAAGCCTCTCCCTCAGGGACGCATTCTCCGCGATGAGTTCCTGGTTCCCTTTTTCAAGGGCCCCTGCGTTCTCCTTTCCACATGCCTCCCTTATCCTGCCTGATTCAGCAAGGAGCTGTTCATACTCTTTGGTCTGTTTATCATATGCCGCCTTTTCCTCTGAAACGGCCTTCAGCCTCGCGGCCGCATCTTCATATTTCTTCTCCATATCAGCGAGTCTCTGAC
>JAKAGF010000210.1 GCA_021825805.1 Nitrospirota bacterium | reverse complement strand
GGCCTTCGCCTTGGCGGCATGGCAGACCTTTCGGAGGATATCAAAACGCCTGCCGTAATAGAGAGAGGGAAAGATGTCGTTGATATCCGCGTCCCTGAAGGGCGCGAGTTCAGCGTCAGCCACCGACGCCCTCTTCATCAGGGAGAATACCTCCTGATGGGTCGGCCTTGCCGACGACCAGAGGGCGACCCTGAGCATCTCCTCCCATCCCGCAAGGATGTGCAGTTTTGTAATGCCGTCGCCCGCGGCAGAGGCTATATCGCCTATAATATCGTCTCCAAGGCGGAAGTAACAGGAGTCCCCGAGGGCAAAGAGGGCCTTATGGGATTTACGTGAAGACTCTCCCCGGTATAGAACGATCTCATTGTGCATGCGGAAACGCAGCCTTCATGGGATATTTCTATTACCATACCACAAGTCCGGGGCGATGTAAAAAGTCCCATCCGTCCGGAAGATTGCATGGGGTGACGGATTTTTGTAGACTGTATGGTAAAGGGTCTCTCTAAACCGCGGTGAGGATGGATACAGGACAGCATGCTGACGTTTCTTAATACCCTGGGGGAATGGTTCCTCTCGGTCCTTAACAGGTTGGGACATGTATTCCTGTTCCTGCTGCGCTCGCTGTATACCGCTGTCCGGCCTCCCTTCAAGTTCCGGATATTTCTCAGGCAGGTCCGTTTCTTCGGCAATAAATCCCTGTTGGTGGTCCTCATGACCGGCGCCTTCACCGGCATGGTCCTCGCCCTCCAGATCTATTACACGCTCCGGAAATTCGGCTCAGAGGCGTTGCTGGGTCCAGCCGTGGCGCTCACCATCATCCGTGAACTGGGCCCGGTCCTCTCGGCCCTGATGGTGACAGGCCGGGCCGGTTCCGCCCTGACCGCCGAGATCGGTATCATGAAGATATCGGAACAGATCGACGCGCTGGAATCCATGGCCCTCAACCCCCTGCGCTACCTGATCGTACCGAACATCGTGGCCGCTGTCCTTGTCTTCCCCCTCCTGACCGCGATCTTCGACCTCGTCGGCATCTACAGCGGATATCTCGTCGGCGTGCAGCTTCTCGGCCTGAGTCCCGGCACCTATTTTTCCCAGATGGACACCATTGTGGATATGCAGGACGTCAATATCGGTCTGTACAAGTCCCTGAGCTTTGGAGTCATCGTCTCATGGATAAGCTGTTATAAAGGCTACCATGCCGGCTACGGGGCCGAGGGAGTCAGCCGGGCCACCACATCAGCGGTAGTCACCTCCTCCGTGCTGATCCTCGTGTGGGACTATTTCCTGGGGTCGATACTGCTCTAAGCCATGATCGAGATCAGGGGACTGAAAAAATCCTTTAAAGACCAGGTGGTCCTGGACGGCCTTGACCTGGAGATCGGCTCCGGCGAGGTGGTGGCGATCATCGGCAAGAGCGGCGGCGGCAAGAGCGTCCTTTTGAAGCACCTCATCGGCCTCCTGAAGCCTGATGCCGGCACGATCCTGATCAACGGCGTCGACATCACCTCAGTGGACGTACATGAGTTGCGAAAGGTGCGGCAGCAATTCGGCGTCGTATTCCAGGGAAGCGCCCTCTTCGATTCCCTGACCGTCTTCGGTAATGTCGCCTTCCCCCTGAGGGAAAGGAAGAAGCTCCCCAAGGAGGCGATACGCGAGAATGTCCTGGAGGCCCTGGAGGACGTGGGGCTTCGGGGCATGGGAAACAAGTACCCCGCCGAGATCAGCGGAGGCATGAAGAAACGGGTGGCCCTCGCCCGCGCCCTCATAGCCGAGCCGTCCATAGTCCTCTTCGACGAGCCGACCACCGGGCTCGACCCGCTCATACTGAATTCCATCCACCGGCTCATCACCCATACCCACCGGAAATACCGGTTCACCGGCATCATCATCAGCCACGAGATACCGGAGATCTTCGATGTGGCCGACAAAGTCGCAATGCTGTACAATGGGGCCATCATCCAATATGGAACGCCCGAAGAGATCAAGAATACGGAAAATCCGTTTGTCAGGCAGTTCATAACCGGCTCCAGCGAGGGGCCCATAGAAACGCTGTGAAGGAAGGTGGCATATGAGAAAAATAAACCTTGAAACCGCGGTTGGACTCTTCATCCTGATCGGCATCATCTCCCTGGGCTACCTGTCCATCCGGATGGGCAAGCTCGAAGTGATCGGCGCGAAGGGCACAACCCTTTTTGCCGAATTCGGCGCAGTCGCGGGCATCAAGCCCGGGGCCGCGGTGGAGATCGCCGGTGTGGGAGTGGGGAAAGTCAAGAGCATCAGGCTGAAGGACTATCAGGCAACCATGGAACTCTTCATCCTGGGGGACCTGAAGATCCAGGAGGACGCCATAGCCTCCGTCAAGACCAAGGGGCTGATCGGCGAGAAGTACGTGGAGATCGCCCCCGGGGCCTCTGAGAAGTTCATCCCCGACGGCGGCAGGATCCGTGAGACCGAGTCCGCCATTGACTATGAGTCCCTTATTTCCAAATTCATCTTCGGGAAGGTGTGACATGAAGAAGAAAGCATTATTATCGCCCCTGGCCGGACCGGTCGCCGTCATCCTCTCCTGGCTCCTCGTTGCCGCATGGGCTCCGCCCGTCTCGGCGGGCGAGCCGACGGAGCAGGTGCGCCAGACAGCCGACGAGGTGGTGAAAATCCTCAGAAACAAGGAGCTGAAACGGCCGGAAAAAAAGGAAGAGCGCCGCAGGAAGTTGCGGGGGGTCGTGGACAGGCAGTTCGACTTCGAAGAGATGGCCAAACGGTCTCTCGGCATTTACTGGAACAAGCGCACACCCCAGGAGCGGAAAGAGTTCGTGGCCCTCTTCTCAGACCTTCTTCAGAATACCTATATACGCAAGATCGAGCGCTACGAGAGCGGGGATGAGAAGGTGAATTACCTGTCCGAAAAAGTGGAGGGACAGTATGCTGTGGTCAAGACGGAGATCATAACCTCAAAAGGGTCGCCAATACCGGTGGACTACAAGATCTTCAAGGATAAGAACAAATGGGAGGTCTACGATATCATCATCGAAGGCGTGAGCCTGGTAAATAATTACCGCTCCCAGTTCAGGCAGATAATCACTTCAGTGTCATACGAGGAACTCGTCAAGAGGCTGAAGGACAAGTCAAAAAATGAATAGGAGCAGGCCCGCCCCGCCGGGACCCGGCTACGGGCAAAGGGCCTCAAGGAACCGAGACAAAAGCCTGCCGGGCTGAGATTACCACACCTTGCACTGATGGAAGATAACGCGCCGGATGAGCTTGCGGCAGTTTGCGGGCTCGATCCGCTTGTTCGGCGGCCTCTATGCCGCGAAGCGGATCGTCTCCAGCATCTCCGACTTACTAATCCGTCGCGTTCTTTTACATTTTTGCCGGGTCGTATTTTTTAAGAAAATATCTACAGAAAAAGCATTGGCTCCTTTCGAGCTTGACAAGTTTGACTCAATCGTAGCGCAATATTTTTAAGCATGTCATTATTTATTCTTCGAGCATTTTCTGGACATGCCTTGATGCAGGCGTGACATAAAATACATTCTCCTTTATTAATTGATGCGCTGTTTTCTGAATCGATAGCGCCAACGGGGCAAGATTGCGCACAGACACCACATTGTAAACAACCTTGATCGACCGTAATAAATTCGAGAGCAGAAAGCCTTTTTTTACTGTCTATCATGTCAACATAGGGATATTTACCAGGGACAGTAATATTGGGGATTTCATCGATTGATTGAACAGACAATATTTTCTTCCCTATCTTCTCTCCAAATTGTTGAGCATGAGTTAGGTCGGCGGCATCAGGCCGCCCTACGGCAATGGGGGCTTCCGAATTGGAAAAGGAATGTTCCCCTATGTATGCAGCACAGGCAATAGGTCTGCATCCTCTTTTTATTGTGGTATCTTTAAGTTCGAGTAGCGCATCGTCATATTCGCGATTCCCATAAACGACAACACAAACAGCTGGGGTGTTATGAGCTTTAATCGTATCTAACCAGTCAAGTGCATTAGTTTGGGCTCTGCCAAAGTAAACAGGCACACCTATAATAAGCAATTCATTTTTAGACGTTTCTAATTTTTGTTTTCTTCCTTCCGGTTTTGTGATATCTATTATTTCCATTGCGCCATGGGTGATTCCCTGTGCAATTCTTTCAACAACCTGTTTAGTCGTGCCTGTAGGCGAAAAATAAATGAGTTTTAATAATTCTATTTTCATTAATCTCTCCAATAAAGAGGCATATGGGATGAATTCATTATGCCGTAATTATGCTTTTAATTGCTGCACAACGCCGGAACTCATGGGGAGGCATCCTTAATGTGGGGTCACATCCTTAATGTGGGGTCACATCCTTAATGTGGGGTCACATCCTTAATGTGGGGTCACCCATTAAAGGCCACCCGGTCAAGAGCCCGCAATAATCCGCTCGTAAAAAGAGTCTTTTTACGTTTCCTGTTATCGGCCACCATCTCTTTGCCACACCTGAGGTTTTCATTCATTCGGTGT
>JAKAGF010000034.1 GCA_021825805.1 Nitrospirota bacterium | reverse complement strand
TGGCTATAAAATTAAACCCGTTAGTCAGGACCCCGGATGATATGTTCCGGCGAAATTGTGAAGAGAATAATTTGTTCAGCACGTTATCGAAACAATTCCCGCAGCCACCGCGTCATGCACCGGCGCGGCGTCAGGTCTTTGATCTTTATTTGTCAGGCCGAATTGTCACGGTTCTCGTAGGAAGACAAGCATCAGGCTAAGGGCGGAAAAAACCTTCGGTGGACTAATCCTACGTTTTATAAACATTGTCATGGTGTTAGAAATCGATTGCAGCAGGTCCTTGTCCTTCTTCTGAAGCCTCTTGAATTTCTTGTCGAGACTTTCCTTAATCGCGAGCCTGTACACTATTTCAAGCCGTATCTTTTCCCGAAATCCTTAACCGGTATCGCCTTCTCCCGATCTATGTCCTTCATCCGCGCAATGAATGATTCGCGCATTCCGGGGTCCTCAGTAAGGCTCTTTTTAAGCTGAACCAACTCGCGTTCAAGATCCGCGACTTTATGGTAAATGGTTTCAAGGGTCACCGTCTTCATGGATCGATTACCTCCTTTTCTTTTGCATGAACAATTCTAACCCAGCCCCGATCCAAAGATAAAGAGCATCGGGCATCAGGCGACAAAAAGCTCACAGTTCGCAGCGCAAAGGCGACAGTCTATAGGTTGAAATGCTCCTTTAACCCTGCTGCTTTCAGGATACTCACGAGCGTTCCCCTATGACCCTAAAAGACAATTTCTTTGCTTTCATGAATCTCCTCCTCGTGTTCCTTTTCCTGGCATATCATATCACACCGCCGGTTCAGGTTGAGTAAACTCAGGCTCAGGGCGACGTGGCAGCCGAACTCACGGGATCCAGTTCAGTTCTTTCACGCTTCGGAATAGACTCCCCTCCTGCCGTCGGAATGCGGCTTCCTCAAACAAAACCCCTGCACCGCCAGCTCCAGGTGCTCCAGGCCGAGCTGTTTCTTCTCTCCTGTCAGGGCCTTCAGCACGTGGTGCTTCACCGCGTAGGCGGCAAGCCGGCCTCCTTCCCTGAGCTTCGCCGGATACGGGCCGCGGTTCATGGTCAGCATGTCAGAGGGGTGGACAGTCCGGTCAGCCGCTGCATAAAGGAAATAATCGTTTAAGACCGCTCCCAGCCTCTTATGACGGTCTATGTCCTCCGGATCTTTCAGGTCAACGTCCACCGTCAGCAGGAGCATGCCGCCCGGCCTGAGCGCCCGCGCCATCCCGGCAACGGCATGCTCGAAATCAGGGACGTGTTCCAGCACGCTGATGCAGTAGATCGCATCGAGGCTGTCGCTGTCGAAAGGGAGGAGCCTGCCGTCTGTCAGGAGCACATCAACCGAACCGGGAGACTGCGGCAGAAGACCGATCGCCCTGCCGAGGTCCTCCAGGCAGACAGGGTCGATATCAGCGCAGGTGACGTGGCACCCGAGGCGGGCGACGGCAAAGGGGAAAAAGGTCACCCCGCTGCCCATGTCGAGCACCCGGGGGGCCGCCCCTTCAGGGAGAAGTCCGCGCCATTCCTTCAGGTGGTGATATACGTATGGATACTCCCAGACACGGCTCCAGGCATGGAGCGCATCCGCCGGCCACTTATACCCGGCGCTGCGAAAAGATGCTTCCTTTAACCGGAAATCTTCCTGTGCCTTCTCAAGAAGGGCAAAGAGTTCCCGCCAGGCGCCGTTTTCAAGGTCAGACAATGCGGCTATGCCGCTGCGGTCGAAGATGTGGCTGTCGCTGCTCATATCTTGTAATATCCCCTGTACCATTCCACAAACCTCCTGAGCCCCTCTTCGAGCGGCGTGGAAGGCCTGAATCCCACATCCTTCATAAGGTCGTCAACATCCGCATACGTGGCAGGCACGTCTCCCGGCTGCATCGGCAGGAGGTTCTTCTCCGCCTTTTTCCCTATGCAGTCTTCGAGAACCCCGATAAACCGCAGGAGCTCAACCGGGTTGTTGTTGCCTATGTTGTATATGCGGTACGGCGCGTAGCTGGCGGCGGCATCCGGGCTCTCTCCGGACCATCCTGCATCGGGCGCCGGAATGCGGTCCATCACACGCACTACGCCTTCGATAATGTCGTCAATGTACGTGAAGTCCCGCTGCATCCTGCCGTTGTTGAAGACGTCGATGGGCCTGCTGTCGAGAATCGCTCTGGTGAAGAGGAAGTACGCCATGTCCGGCCTTCCCCACGGCCCGTAGACCGTGAAGAACCTCAGGCCCGTGCAGGGGATGCCATAGAGGCTCGCGTAGGTGTGGGCCATAAGTTCGCCCGCCTTCTTCGTTGCCGCGTACAGGGAAACGGGATGGTCCACATTATGATGGACTGAAAAGGGCATCTTCGTGTTCGCCCCGTAAACAGAGCTCGACGAGGCAAAGACCAGATGTCCCACCCTGTTGTGCCTGCACCCTTCGAGGACATTGAGGAAGCCTTGTATGTTGCTGTCTATGTAGGCGTGCGGATTTTTGAGAGAGTATCTGACGCCGGCCTGTGCCGCGAGGTTAACGACAACATCGAAGCGCTCCTCGGCGAACATACGCGCCATTGCGTCCCGGTCCGCAAGGTCAATCCTCATTGGCCTGAAATTGCGGCTGAAGGCGAACTCCTTTATCCTCGCAAGCTTCAGGTTGACGTCGTAATAATCGTTGAGACTGTCGAGGCCGACTACATCGTGGCCTTCGTCAAGGAGCCTCCTGCAGAGGTGAAATCCGATGAACCCGGCAGCGCCGGTGACGAGTATCTTTTTCACTTTGTCATCTCCTTATCGTGCATCACATTGAGCATACGGCAGGGAACCGGTTTTCCGCTCATTGTTCTTTGCCCTGTTCCATCCTCAGGACATCGATCTCCTGTTTCAGCCTTTCATATTCCTCTGTCTTGCGCTGCAGGAAGGCATAGGTCTGCGTCATCTTCGTCCGCACCCCCTGCGGCGTGAGGATGTACCGGTAGGCGATCTTGTTGTTGGAGTTTTTGAAGCGCATCGCCTTGATGTACCCTTTTTCGAGAAGGGCGTTGACGATATAGTTCATCTTGCCGAGACTCAGCCCCATGCGGCGGGAAAGCTCCCGCTGGGAGATGGCTCCATCCCTGGCTAATTCGCGAAGCGTCTTGAAATGGGATTCATCCATGCTCATAAAGTTCAACGCGCGATGTTCGATGTTCAGCGCTCCGGATTACAAATTAATAAGTCGCCCGGAGTTTAATGACAGCATGTCCGGACAGGCTGTTTCGGGCAGGCTACCGCCGTATCCTGACATCAGGACCGTTGGAAATACCGCTGTCGAACCGGTGCGTTCATGTGCTGAACTAATATATAAGTATAAAGAAAAAAAGGCTGGATGCGCAAGGACAGGAAAAAATCAGGCCTTGCGCACGGACCGCTGCTCAATCTCTATCCTGCTGTGCAGGGCCTCGATCAGGATAAGCACCCGCCTCCGGGCAGGTATGTCCCTGACGAAGACGCCATAAAAGTCCTTGAAGGGGCCTTCATCCACACATACCGGCTCGCCCGGCCTGAACTGTTGCGCAGGGGCCTTGACGATGTCTCCTTCGAGCCGGTCCCGGATCGCGGCGATGATCTCGGCGTGGACAGGCAAGGGATTTTCTCTCCCGACTACGTATCTCACGCCCCGCGCATACTTCACGGTGCGGCAGTCCTCTTCGTTGTCGAAGAAGGCGAAGATATAGCACGGGAAGAGCTGCTCGGCAACCTCTTCGTATCGCGACCGCCGGTACTTCCTCCGCAGGATCTTCGGGGCCAGGGTCTCGACGCCCGCATTGTTGAGGAGTCTGACAGTGGAATCCTCTGACTTCGGTTTCGTATAAACGGCATACCACTGCTTCATGGCCGTATCTCCCTGTGCTTAGGAGCAACAGAGCCGTCATCCAATGCCGGAAGGATATGACAGTGTATATCAATCATGGGCCTGCTCTTTCCTCTGCCACTATTGTAACAGCCCCAGGAAAGGGTAACAACACCTCTCTCAGTTTTTAAATTATTAAGGGTCTCATAATACAATGTACATTTATATGGTTGTCCTTCCCGCAGTTCGTAAGCGGGAATCCAGCAGTTTCCAAGCCCTGCATGCCCGATTAAAGTCCTCGGGCATGACAAACTGGTATGAATACTATTTTGAGGCTGTTGATATGAGCCGTGTTGACTTGCCTGAAGCCCAATGGTTATCGTAAAAATTGTGAAACTGATCCTCTTCGATATTGACGGCACGCTTATGGACTCGGGCGGAGCCGGCACAAAAGCCCTCAGCCTTGCCTTTGAAGAGCTGTTTTCGATCAGGGACGCCTTTCAGGACATCTCCCTGGCCGGCAAGACTGATCCCCAGATCCTCAGGGAGGGGCTGGCGCGCCACGGGTTCGACGATTCAAACGGCGTAGTTCCGGGGTTTTTCGATGCGTATCTGAAGCACCTCAGCCTGCATATCGACAACAGGAAGGGCCACCTCAAGCCCGGCGTCAGGGAGGCCCTCTCCGCACTCGACGGGCGGGACGATTGTGTCCTCGGTCTCCTCACCGGCAACATCGAAAAGGGGGCGAAGATCAAGCTCGATCATTACGGCATCAGCGGCTGTTTCCACATCGGGGCCTATGGCAGCGACGCTGAAGACCGGAATGTCCTCCTGCCGGTTGCCGTGGAAAAACTTTCAAGGGATCATTCGCTATCGGTTGATTTCAGGGACTGCGTGGTTATCGGCGACACGCCCCGCGACGTGGAGTGCTCGAAGCCTTACGGCGCGCGCGCACTTGCCGTTGCAACCGGCCCCTATTCCCGTGAGGAGCTGATCAGTGCCGGGGCTGACGTTGTCTTTGACGACCTCTCCGACACGCAGAGGCTCTTGTCGGTCCTGAGCGAAGGCGCCCGTTCCTGAGTTCTTATATGTCGCTCTTCAAACTGACCTCTCCTTTTGAACCCAAGGGTGACCAGCCTGAGGCGATCACGAAGCTCACTGAAGGCCTGCTGAAGGGGAGACGCCACCAGGTGCTTCTCGGGGTAACCGGCTCGGGCAAGACCTTCACCATCGCCAATGTCATCGAGAAGGTGAACCGGCCGACCCTCGTCATCGCCCATAACAAGACACTGGCAGCGCAGCTCTACGGAGAGTTCAGGGAACTCTTCCCTGAAAACGCGGTCGAGTTCTTCGTCAGCTACTATGACTATTACCAACCGGAGGCGTACCTGCCGACAACAGACACCTATATCGAGAAAGACGCGATGATCAACGACGAGATCGACCGGCTCCGCCACTCCGCCACGCGGGCGGTGCTCGAACGGAGGGACGTGATCGTCGTCGCCTCGGTCTCCTGCATCTACGGCATCGGCTCGCCCGAGGACTACATGTCTATGCACCTCCTGCTGGAGGATGGGATGAAGGCAGAGAGGGACGAGATACTCGAACGGCTGGTGGAGATCCAATATATAAGGACGGACACGGAATTCAAGCGGGGCAATTTCAGGGTCCGCGGCGACATCGTCGAGGTCTACCCTTCCTTCTCCCAGGACCGTGTCGTGCGCATAGAGTTTTTCGGGGACATGATAGACGGACTGAGCGAGAGCGACCCGCTCACCGGGGCGAAGATCAGAAAGCTCGACAGGATCGCGCTCTTCCCCAACAGCCACTGGCTGACTCCCCGCGACCGCCTCGAGACAGCACTGAAAAGTATCGAAGAAGAGATGAAGGTCTGCGCTGAGAAGCTTCTCCGGCAGGGCAAGATAGTCGAGGCCCGCCGGCTTGAAGAGCGGACGCGGTTCGACATGGAGATGCTGAAGGAGTTCAACTACTGCCATGGCATCGAGAACTATTCCCGCCATCTCAGCGGCCGCCTCCCTGGCGAGCCGCCGTATACCCTCATCAACTATTTCCCTGATGACTTCCTCATCGTCATAGACGAGTGCCATGCGACCGTGCCCCAGATCAGGGGCATGTACGAGGGCGACCGCTCCCGGAAACAGACCCTCATCGAATACGGCTTCAGGCTGCCCTCGGCCCTGGACAACAGGCCCCTCACCTTCGCCGAGTTCGAGCAGAGGGTAAACCAGGCGATCTATGTGTCCGCAACCCCCTCGCAGTACGAAATCGAGAAATCGGGCGGAAGGGTCGTCGATCAGATCATCCGGCCGACCGGCCTGATCGACCCGAGACCGACAGTCCGGCCGGTGGCGGGACAGGTGGATGATCTCCTCGGCGAGATCAGGAAACGCGCGGAGCGGAATGAGCGGGTGCTCGTCACAACCCTCACCAAGAAGATGGCGGAGGACCTGACCGACTATTACACGGAACTGGGAATACGGGCGCGGTATCTCCATTCAGACATCGACACACTTGAACGGATCGAGATCATCAGGGACCTGAGGCTCGGCGCATTCGATGTGCTCGTCGGCGTCAACCTCCTCAGGGAAGGGCTCGACATACCCGAGGTATCGCTCGTGGCGATACTCGATGCGGACAAGGAAGGCTTCCTGCGGTCAGAGAGGTCGCTGATACAGACCACCGGCAGAGCTGCCAGGAATGTCAACGGCGAGGTGATCTTTTACGCGGACGTGATCACCGGTTCGCTGAAAAGGGCCATCGACGAGACAAACCGGCGGCGCAGCATCCAGGAAGACTACAACACAAAGATGGGCATCACCCCCACGACCATACAGAGCAATATCAAGAACATCGTCGGCTCGATCTATGAATCCGATTACTGGACCGTGCCGGCGGCGGCCGAGGAAGAGGCGGGCTATGCCCTGGATGACACGACCCTGAAACGGCTCGAAGAGGAGATGCGCGAGGCGGCGAAAAAGTTAGAGTTCGAGCGGGCCGCCGCGCTGCGGGACAGGATAAAGGAGGTCAAAAAGAAGATGATCGAGCGGGGGACGAAGGTGTAGGCCTAAATGAATGCCATTGTGGGGACGTTGTGTCCGGAGTTTCCTTTTGACACGGTTGCTGTCATTTCTTTCTTTCTGCGCGCGCTATTGCCTTTGCGATGCTGGATGTGTTCACGCCAACATGGCGTGCAATCTCGGCAAGTGACAGTCCCAACTCATCCAGCCCCCGTTTTGCTATTCTTGTCCGTAGAGCGCTTACCTTTCTCCGGCGGCTGCCGTTCACCAGTTCCGTCGGGGTTATTTTTTCCTTCTTGCATTCTTCCTCTACTATCGAAGAAATCGTCCTGCCGCTTCGCCGCAGTTTCATCTGGCGAGCAGATATTTCCTCGACCTCATCGAAAACAGTATTCACGAAATCTCCGCTGCCCAGTATCCGCTCATCTGATTGCTCCTTCTGCCCCAGTCTCCGGGCGGATAGCACCTGAGACCAACCCCCTTTGCTCCGAATCAGCCCGCCTCCGGTAAACTCAGGGACTTTACCCATGGTCAACCCCTCTGAAACAAATCTGTGATATGCGTTTTTCGCGGCTTTCTTGCTGCTGCCGAACTGGTTGAGGACATATGCTATGTCCATCCAGTCAAAGTCGTTGTTGCCCATGACCGCACGATGGCCGCTCCACGGGTAACGATTCAATTCATTGAGGGTCCTGACAATGCCTGCCCTGACCGGATTCAGGTGGATATAGCGTATAAGGGCCAGCAGGTAATTGTCTTCGTCGCAGAGGATGGATTTATAGCGGTTTTCGAAGAGATATCCAGTGCGGCCGTGGCGCCGGTTGTAATACTGTGCATACCATGTGAGGAGCTTTCGCATCACACTGGAGATTCCCTGCTTGCCGCTTTTAAACAGTATATGAGCATGATTGTCCATAAGAACCCAGGCATAGACGGAACATTCCCCCTCTGTGACATTCTTGCCGAGACGTTCAAGAAACCGGACTTTATCCTGTCTGTTCTCGAATATCTTCGATCTGTTCAGGCCCCGTACCATGATGTGGTGCAGGGCGCCGGGAACGTCTAATCGGGCTTGGCGCGGCATGCGATGAGTCTATCTGAGATTAGAACCGTCTGTCAAGCAAAAGGACACTTCAGACACAACGTCCCTAAAGTTCTCACGGCAGGTGTTTTCCCCTTCATGGATATCATACTAACATAGTCGGCAGTTCTTGAAAAGGAAAAAGTCCAATAAAATCAAGAGGCCGTTGAAGTCGGCTCATGGCATTTCCTGATATTACGGACCAAAAGCCGTCATGGCAAAACATGGGAAAAATATCGCGACGCCGGAATTGAAACAGCCTTCAAAAAACAAAAAAGGCCCGTCCACTTCCGCGGACGGGCCTTGCATAACCGTTCGAAAAAAAGATTACGATCCGGCCTGGGCCTTCTCTTCCATCTTGGCCCTCAGGATGTCCCCGAGACTGCCGAGACTCGACGAGGAGGAAGGCTCGCCCATGGCGGTCTTCACTGATTCCCGGTACTGGGTGACTTCTTCCTCGACTACCTTGTCCATCACGGCCTTGCGGCTGAGGCGCACCTTTGCGGCGGCCTTGTCCACATCAATGACGGCGACCTTCATCTCAGCGCCAGGGACAAACTGCTTCTTATGGTCAGTTCCGATCGGGGTCCCCATCTCAGCGTTCGGCACCAGTCCGCTAAGGCCGCCGGGGAGCTTCACGAATACGCCGTAGGGCATCACCTTCTCGACTGTGCCGTCAAATACCTCTCCCACGGCAGGCAAGACCACCGCCTGGGGCTTCGGTTTCGGCTGGACGGAAAGGGATATCTTCCGCTTCACCGGGTCAACATCAAGGACATAGACCTCGATCTGCTGGCCTGCCTCCACCACCTCTTTGGGATGGTTGATCCGCCTGCCTGCGCCCAGATTCGAAATGTGGATAAGTCCCTCAACGCCGGGTTCGAGCCGCACAAAGGCCCCGAAAGGCACAAGCCGCACGATGACGCCGGTCACCCTGCCGTCAACGGTGAAACGGTCGGCAACCCCTGTCCAGGGGTCCGGCTGCGAGGCCTTCAGGCTCAGTGCGAGGCGGTTTCTATCCCAGTCCAGGGAGATAATGCGCACGTTCACCTTCTGTCCTTCGGTAAGCAGGTCCTGCGGACGCGCGGCGCGGTCCCAGGAGAGCTCGCTGGCAGGAATGAGCCCCTCAATGCCTCCGAGGTCCACAAAGGCCCCGAAGTTCTGCACTGATCTGATCGTGCCCTCCACGTCCATGCCGACGGAGAGCGACTGCTTGAGCTGGACGATCCGCTCCTTGCGCTCCGCATCAAGAATAACGCGGCGGGAGACGATGACATTCCTGCCGTTATTTTCAAATTCAATGACCCTGAACGGAAAAGTGCGGCCCAGATAGAGACCTCCCTCGCGGCCGCCCTTGAGGTCGATCTGTGAGAAGGGACAGAAGCAGCGGACCCCGCCGATCGAGACCTCGAATCCTCCCTTTACCTCCCGCCTCACCTCGCCGCTGACGGCGATGCCGGCATCGAAGGCGTCGCGGATCACGTTCAGCGTAACGGCTGAATAGCCGTTGACAAGGGTGGTCAGCTTCCTGATCCCATCCTGCACGTTTACAAAAAACGCCTCTATCTCATCCCCCACGCTCACGCAGGGGGCTCCGCTTTCATCCATAAACTCCGCCAGATCGATCACGCCCTCGCTCTTGCCGCCAAGGTCGATATAGACAAGGTCGCCCGATATGCTCACCACCTGTGCCTTTGTTTTCTGTCCCGGTTGGAGCCGTTCGGACGCGACGCTCTTTTCAAGCAGCGAGGCGAAGTCCTCTTCCAGTTCCACTGCACTGCCGCTCTCGGCCGATGCAGCGTTGTTCGCGATCTGTTCTTCAGACATGCTTCGTACCTCTCATTATGAATAAAGTCCTGTTCGCCGGTTGCGCCCGCGGCGCGGCCCGGTCGAACACGGGCTTTAAGTTTAAAGGATTTGTAAGGCCGGAGTCAATGTATCATTTCGTGTATGGGATGTGTCCCTGATTACAAAGTTTGTATTGCCGTAAATTCTATTCAGTCGTTTCCGGATTCTTGATACAATGCCCGGAGGTAATTGTTTCGATATCCGGGATTCTACCTCCTGCTGAAGAAGCTGATCGCCTCTTTCACGCGGCCGAGGTCCACCCGCGTGTTCAGGCAGGGCCCGAAGGGACGTTCATTGGTAATGCCTATGATGGGGATGGGATACGTGTCCACAAGCCCGCTGGAGAGGTCCCGCTCGCATGCGACCGCAACGATCGCCTCGGGCCTGGCCTCCATCACGACCTTGCGCGCTATCGTCCCTCCCGTTGCAACGAAAAGGTCCAGCTTGTTCTCTTCAGCGATCCCGATCAGGTCCTTTATCTCGCAGCGGCCGCACCTCTCGCAGTTATAGATATTGTGCGTAAGCCTGATGGCGCATTCATCGATCTGGAGGCAATGGGGCAGCAGGAGCAGGATCTTCTGCGTCCTGGCCCCCTCCTGCCTGACGAGCCGGTTATTGAGGCCGATCACCAGCCGTTGAAGGGCCTCCCTCTTACCCTTTAAAAAGGCCCCGAATATCATGAGCAGGGGATACAACACCTTAAGGACAATGCCTCTGAGAAGTCTAACGGGACTCAAAAAACATCCCCTCCTTCAGCCGCCTGCCGTTGGCAAAGGCAGCGGCCGGCATCGCCTTCTTGCCCTCCGGCTTGATCTCCCGCAGCAGCAGCACTCCCCTGCCGGCGCCGACTGCGATGCCGCCGGCGGAGATATTCCGTATCCTTCCAGGGGCGGAAGCCTGTTCCTGGTCAGCCACAGACGCCCTGATAACCGTTATCTTCTCCCCTGCGAGATAACAAAAAGCGCCGGGCCAGGGGTATGTCCCCCTGACTAAATCGAATATCCTCTTTGCGGTCATCGTCCAGTCGATCCTTCCGTTATCTTTCGTAAGAGGGGGCGCGAGGCTTTCCCCGCCGGACTGAGGCCTTGGGGCGAGGACGCCATCCCGCAACTCCGCGAGGGTCCTCACCAGCAGCTCGGCCCCCATCTCCGCGAGCCTCGCCCCGAGTCCGGCTGCATCGTCATCGTCGGTGATCTCCGTCTCCTGCTGAAGCAGCATCGGCCCGGTATCGAGCCCTTTATCCATCAACATCGTGGTTATCCCTGTCTTTTCCTCGCCGTTTATCAAGGCCCACTGTATGGGAGCTGCTCCGCGGTATTTCGGGAGAAGCGAGCCGTGGACATTGATGCACCCCAGGGGCGGCAGGTCCAGCACCCTCGGCGGGATGATCCTGCCATAGGCGACTACGGCTATCACATCCGGCCTGTATGACGCCAGTCCATCTGCAAATGATGAGTCACGGATCTTCAGCGGCTGGATGACGGGGATACCATTCAGCAGGGCAAATTCCTTGGCCGCCGGCTGGGAGAGACGATGCCCCCTTCCCTTTAGCCTGTCAGGCTGGGTGACAACGAGCGCCACATCATGACCCGCATCCAGGAGCGCCTTCAGGGAAGGGACCGCAAAATTCGGGGTGCCGAAGAAGATGACGCGCATGGAAGGCTTACTTCCCTGCTTTTTGGACTTTCCTGAAGCGTTTTTTGAAAAACTCTCTCTTGATGGGACTGATCCGGTCGATGAGAAGAATGCCGTCGAGGTGGTCGAGCTCATGCTGCAGGGCGACCGCGAGCACGCCCTCGCCTTCAACCTCGTATCCCTTCCCTTCCCTGTTCACGGCCCTCACTATTACCCTCTCAGCGCGCTGCACCCTGGCAGTATAGTCAGGCACGCTCAGGCAGCCCTCTTCGAACTCGAACTCCCCTTCTTTCAGAACAAAAACCGGATTGATGAGGACCAGCAGGGGGATGTCCGCGCCTTTTGTGCTGATGTCGATCACCGCAAGACGTCTCGACACACCCACCTGCGGGGCAGCGAGGCCGACGCCGGGCGCAGCGTACATGGTCTCGATCATGTCGTCGACGAGGGTCTGAAGCTCGGCGTCGATAGCCTCAACAGGCAGCGCCTTCTGCTTTAAAACCGTTGCTGGATACTTCTTGATATCTAATACAGCCATGGATTTTATATATTATAAAATATTTCCTCCGGCCCGGTCGATACGCTGCCGCGGGTTCGTTGCTTTTTCCCGCAAAGAGTGGCATTATGTAAAAATGTCAACCATGGGTGATCCGGACAGAGACCGGAATTCGGCGTAGACAGAGATATGCGCATCCTGAAACACGTATACAAGAAATATAGCGCCCTGTTTTTTTTGCTCGTCATGGCAACGGCCTGCGCCACGGCCGGCTTCTGGGCCGGCGAGCCCAAGAATGGCCTCCCCCTGCCGGACAAGCCCCGCATGGAAGAGGTCCATACCATCGCTGTGCCGCCCTTCTATGGAGACACGGTCCAGTGGAGGGAACTGGCCCAGGAGATACTCGCATCCACCGGCCCGAGGCTGGGCGTAATCCCCCTGCAGAAGGTGGACTCGGCAACGGCACAGATACAGAAGAAGGAACTGGCTGGCGCCGGACCTGACTCCCGCGCCGACATCTTAGTCAGGATGGGCAGGCAGTTGCATGCCGATGCGGTCGTAAACGGCATCGTCCTCTGGAAGGAAAAACCCGAGCTCATCATCCAGGTGATCTCCTGCCGGGATGGCGGCGTCGTCTTCTGGCAGTCCGCCGACTTCTCCATAAAAGAAGGCCCTTCCGCGCAGGGCCAGCGTGAATTGCTGTCCAGCATGCTCGCGCCGGTGAAGGAAAACGCCGGCAAGAGGGAAAAACCGGGCCCTCCGCCCCCGCCTCAGCCGAAGGTGGAGTCAGGGCCCAGACCGGAACCGCGTCAGGACCCTGATACACAACAAGGGAACGAGACGCATACAAAGTCCGAAAAGAAGACAAAAGCCGACAAGCGCAAGAAGGGAAGCAAACCCTCCCCGTCCACCGAAGACGTTGGCCCGATGTGACCATGGAGCAGCTCCCGGACATCAGGATGCTGTGCCCGAAATGCCGCAGAGAGTTCGGCATGGACGCGGTCTACTGCGACGACTGCTCGGCGATGCTCGAACCGGTCGAGACGGAAGCCTCCTCCACCTCGGAGGCGCCTGAAGAGAAACGGTCGCTGCATATCAGGGTAACCGCCCCTGAGGATGCCGCCACATCCGAGGAGAAGATAGAAGACGTTGCCATAGAGAACCTCAAGGCCGACATCGAGGAGAAGTTCGTCAACACGCTCCTGCTGGAACTGGACCAACTGCGGAAACGGCTCAACGCCAAGGAAAATCATCTCTCAGGGATCCAGGAAAGCGGGTCAGGCTCGGACCAGCGCGAATATCTGACGCGCATCGGCGCCGTGGAGTCGGAGATCGACGACCTGCTGAAGAAGATCACCAGGATCGAAACGATCCTCGACAACCTTCGCGACCAGATAGGGACAGACATCTCTCAACTCGAAGCCCGGATCGCGTCACTGGACAAGCCGGGGGTTTTCGGTATTTTTTCGGACGCTGGAAAGTACTACCGGATGCTCTCCTCTGAACTCAGGACAAAGAAGGCTCTGCTCGATGTGATCCTTAAAAAGCAGCCGAGGGGTTCTCTTTCTCCGGGAAGACTGAAATCGCTTATCATCTCGGCCGCGGTGTTCCTTATCGTAGCTGCATCGTTGGCCGTCTATTTCTCCTCCCGCAGACAAGGGTCCGGCGCGGTTCCCGGGCCGCGGATGCCGGCAGAGCAAAAGACAGGCATAGCGGAACAGGATATCGTGGCCCTCCTTGAGGACATCAAGAAGGCGAACCTCAGCAAGGACATCTCCCTCTGGGAATCGCGCTACTCCAAGGGATATCTCGCCGCCGGCAAGAGGGAAGGCATAATCGATCAGTGGTCCAGGATCGACTACCGCTCCCTGTACTATGTCGTTGAAGACATCAGGACAGGCGCTGACAGCGCGAGCGCTGTTGTCACCTGGAGGATGGAACTTGCATCGCGAAGCGGCGGCAGCATAAAGACAGTCGAACAGCGGCTCCTCGCCGACTTTGTACTGGAAAACGGCGCTCTCAAGATAGCCTCGGTAAGGAAACAGTAAGCTACGGCATGCCTGCGGTTCGCCTTCTTGCCGTTACGTGTCTCATCGACATCCTCGATAAGGCGGCAAAGCCGAAACAGACTCTTGACGCCGTCCCTGCCGTTGCCGACGAGCGGGACCGGGCGCTTCTCAGGGAGATCGTCTACGGCGTAACGCGCTACAGGGACACGCTCGACTGGGTCCTCGGCCATTTTCTCAAGCAGCCCTCCCGTCTCGGCCCCTTCACCCTGAACAACCTCAGGGCAGCCGTGTACCAGATATTCTTCATGCGCGTGCCTGATTGGGCTGCTGTGAACGAGGCGGTGGAGGCGGAAAAAAACAGGGACAGCGGGGCCGCCGGGAAGCCCGGCCTTGTCAACGGCGTATTGCGAAATATCATACGGCAGCGGGACCATCTCGGCTTCCCCTTCAAAATAAAGGACCCGGTCTCCTCCATCACTGTAAACACCTCCCACCCGCGGTGGCTTGTCAGACGGTGGGTCTCGCGCTTCGGCGTTGATGAGGCGTCGGCCCTGGCAGGGGCCAACAACGCCATCGCCCCGCTCACCATACGGGTGAACACCCTGAAAACAACGCGGGACGAACTCATAAGGAGGCTGTCGGAACGCGGGATAGCTGCAACAGCCGCCTCTTATTCTCCTGACGGCATTCTGCTCTCAGATGTCCGCTCCTATGACGCGATCTCCTTTCTCCGGGGGTTTTTCATTGTCCAGGATGAGGCGTCGCAGCTCGTCAGTTTTCTCCTCTCCCCCGCGCGGGGCGAGAGGGTGCTCGACGCCTGCGCGGCGCCGGGGGGCAAGACAACGCACCTCGCGCAGATCATGGGCGACTCCGGAGAGATCGTCGCCGTTGAGGCTGATGCGCGGCGTATCCCGAGGCTGACTGACAACATCACCGCGCTCGGCATATCTTCCGTCAGGGTTGTGCATGCGGATATCACGGAGACAAGGGACCCGGGCTCCTTTGACCGCATCCTCGTTGATGCGCCCTGCTCAGCCTTCGGCGTGATCAGAAGAAACCCGGACATCAAATATCGCCGCCGGGAAGAGGACCTCAAGGCATTCGCCTCGAAACAGTCGGACATACTGAAGGCGGCTTCCCGTCTGCTGCGGCCCGGCGGCACGATGGTGTACTCCGTCTGCTCGACGGAACCGGAAGAAGGGGAGGAGGTGGTCTCCGGTTTCTTGAAGACAGAAAGGGAATTCCGTATTATAGATACAGAGGCTTTGTTCCTGAAGAACTTCACTGGGGGCGGATTCTTCAGGACATACCCGCACCGACACGCCATGGACGGCTTTTTTGGGGTGAAACTTTGCAGAAAGAAATGAACAGTCTGATCAAGATTCCCTTGTTCTTCGCGGCCTTCGTTCTCCTTGGCCTCGTCTTCGGCTTTTTGACCTTCAATATCCTGAGCTTCAGCAGGACCGTGGAGGTCCCATCAGTGGCAAGTCTGACGCTCCGGGAGGCTGACGACAGCCTGAGCAAGGCCGGACTCTATCTCAAGATCGAGGGGGAAGACTTCGACGCCTCGGTCCCCGCAGGCAGGATCCTAAGGCAGGACATACCGGCCGGCAACAAGGTGAAGGAGAGGCGGCCGATCAAGGTGGTTGTCAGCAAGGGTCCGAGGATAAACTCCATACCCTCCATTGTCAATGAAACGCTCCAGAACGCCGAGGCGGCCCTAATGCAGAAGGGGCTGAAGATAGGAAAGGTGGTCAAGGTGCATTCCGATACCGTGGAAAAGGGAAAAATCGTTGCCCAGCGGCCTGAACCCGACGAGAGGCTGACGGACGTTATCACCGCCCTTGTCAGCGCCGGCCCTCATGAGGTAACGTATTACTGCCCTGATTTCCAGGGAAAGACCCTGGAGAGCGCCAAGGAACTGGCCGGGAAGATGGGCTTGTCCGTCGAGACAAAGGGGCCAGGGGAGATCGTCAGGTCGCAGAAACCAAAGCCAGGCGCCCTTATCAGGGGCGGCGACGCCGTATATCTTGAAACGAAAGAGGCCTCAAGCAATGATTAAGATCGCACCGTCCATATTGTCCGCTGATTTCTCGCGGCTCGGCGAAGAGATCCGCGCTGCCGAGGCAGCGGGCGCCCACATGATACATGTTGATGTAATGGACGGCCACTTTGTGCCGAATATCACCATAGGGCCCCCGGTGGTGGAGTCCATACGGAAGATAACCGCCCTCCCTCTGGACGTCCATCTCATGATATCGGACCCGGATTTTTTCGTGGCCGATTTCTTGAAGGCAGGCGCCGACATCCTCACCGTCCACTACGAGGCCACGGTCCATCTGCACCGGACAGTGCAGTGCATCAGGGAAAACGGCGCAAAGGCGGGCGTTTCGATCAATCCGGCAACCCCGGTCTGGAACCTCGAACCGATCCTGCCGGACGTGGACATGGTGCTGGTAATGTCCGTCAACCCCGGCTTCGGAGGCCAGAAATTCATCCCCGGAAGCATCCACAAGCTCAGGCTGCTGCAAAAGATGCTTGCTGAGGCGGGCCTCTCCGTGCCGGTGGAAGTGGACGGCGGCGTGACCCCGAAAAACGCGGCTGAGATCGCCGCAGCCGGCGCGGATATCCTCGTCATGGGCTCCGCCTTCTTCGGCTCCGGCGATTACAGCAGGACAATGAAGGAGCTCCGTGCAAATCTCGGCGACTGATAAAGAGTTCGAACAGGCAGAAAACCTCCGGGAAAAGAGCGAGTACGCAAAGGCCCTTGCCCTGTACAAAAAGGCCCTGAGGGGCTATCGAAGGGTCCGCGAGGAACAGGGGGTGCTTCATTGCCTTTTGGCTATCGGCGACGTCTGTCGGATGACCGGCGACTTCGGCCCCGCGGAGAAGTCCTATGCCGAAGCTGAAGCAGTTGCGCAGACCTCCGGAAATCGTGTCGCAGCGGCAGACGCGCAGCTCAACAGGGGGCTCTCCCTCCGAGGCATGGGCGACTGGAAGTCAGCGCTGCGGTTGTCCCGACAGGCGCTACGGCTGTACCGGAAGAACGAAGACCGCCATGCTATCGCCTTCACGCTGTGGGCGACGGCAGGCGCACTGCGGATCAAGGGCGACATCCCAGGGGCGATACGCGCATACCAGGAATCACGGGAGATCTTCAGCATGCTCCGGATCAGACCGGCTACCGGCTACTGCCTCTGCGGCCTGGGCGGCGTCCACCGCATCGCAGGGCTCTTTGCGGACTCGCTGAAATACTACCGTTCCGCCAACAGGCTCTTCAGCGCTATCAATGACCGCTTCGGCGCCGCCTATTCCCACTGCGGAATAGGCAACGCGCTGCGGATGCTCGGCAGGTATCAGGAAGGCCTCGAGAGCTTTGCCAGGGCATCGTCCATCTACAGGAAGATCGGCGACCGCGTCAGCTACGCCTATACGCTCTGGAGCATCGGCACGACCTACAAGATGCTCGGAAGCTACACGCAGGCCCTCCGCCACTTCAAAATGGCGGAGAAGTTCTTTATCCGGACAAAAGACCCCCGGGGGATCATCTACTGCCGTCTCGGGTTCGGGGAGGTGGCGATGCTGCAGGGGAAGAAAGCGGTTGCAAAAAAATATTTCGAAACGTCGGTTGAAGAGGCCGGGCGGTTCGGTTTCAGGGTGGAGGGATGCCATGCCGGGATGCTCCTGTCGTATCTGGCAGGGAGACGGCGGACCGGCTGTTACAGGAAGCTGGGGCTGAAGCTGGACCTCAGCAGGGCCCCCTTCAATATACCCTGACGCGGAAACAGGGAAGGCAGGCGAAGAAACGTGCATGTCCTGAATATCCCAAACTCCCTCACCATGTTGAGGATAGTGATCATCCCGGTTTTTGTCACAACGCTTATCTACGGCAGGCACCGCTATGCCCTTTATCTCTTTATCGCGGCCGGTCTCACCGACATGCTCGACGGCCTGTTCGCGAGGCTTGCGGACCAGAAGACCCCGCTGGGGACATTCCTTGACCCCCTGGCCGACAAGTTCCTCCTTGTCACCTCCTTCATACTCTTTGCCATATACGGGTGGATACCCAAGTGGCTGGCTATCGCCGTAATCAGCAGGGACCTCATCGTGGTGATCGGCTGGTTCCTGCTCTTCATGATCACGCACAGCGCCAGGGTCGAGCCGGTCATGACCGGCAAGATCGCCATTGCCCTGGAACTCGTCGTCCTGGCATACATACTTTTGAGCATCAATAACAGCAGCCTCTTCCCGCCGCTGCCCAAGGCGGTCTTTCTCCTTACCGCCGCGGTAACGTCCGTTTCAGGACTTCATTATATCTACAGGGGGTTCAAGCTGACCCATGCGTTCTAAGACCGGCATCCGGATCGAATGTATCTCTCCGGGCAGCCCGGCTGAAAAGGCGGGACTCAGGCCAGGGGACGTCCTGCTGTCCGCAAACAGCCATTCCCTCCATGATGTGGTTGACTTCATGTTCCATTCCACAGCAGGACAGCTCGGGCTCGAGTATTCCAGGGCCGGGGCTGTCAATGCCTCCACCGTAGAGCTGGGGGAGAATGACAGCATGGGGATCACCTTCCTTCCCTTCAAGGTAAAGACCTGCAGGAACAACTGCGTCTTCTGCTTTGTCAGGCAGCTTCCCGGGGGACTGCGGCGTTCCCTCTACATCAAGGACGAGGATTACCGTCTCTCCTTCCTCTACGGAAACTACATGACTCTTTCGAATATAAGCGCCGCTGACCGCAAGAGGATCGCTGAGCAGCGGCTGAGCCCGCTCTATATTTCGGTCCATACCACGAACCGTTCCCTCCGCAACAAGATGCTGGGGAACCCGAAGGCAACGGACATCATGAAGGAACTGAAGTTCTTCGCGGACCATAAGATACGGCTCCACACCCAGATCGTCCTCTGTCCGGGGCTGAACGACGGAAAGGAGTTGCAGAAGACTATCTCCGACCTCTTCCGGTTCTATCCTTACGTGTCTTCCATCGCGGTGGTTCCCGTCGGCCTCACCGTGCACAGGAAACAGCAGCTCACAGCGGTCAGCAAGGAGGATGCCTCCAGGACCATCGCAACAGTGGAGTCCTTCCAGAAGCGCTTCAAAAAGAAGCACGGAGACCCCATCGTCTTTTGTTCCGACGAAATGTATATCAAGGCCGAGCAGACCTTCCCCGCCCTGAAGGAATACGGCAATCTTTCCCAGCTCGAAAACGGGGTGGGCATGGTCCCCCTCTTTCTGAACCAGGCGAGGAGGATCAAGGCGCAGAAGACAT
>JAKAGF010000209.1 GCA_021825805.1 Nitrospirota bacterium | reverse complement strand
GCTATCTCCAGTGGCTCAATCGGCTTTCGTACCGGTTACAGCGGCGGGACCGTTCCCGAATCGGATTGCTCCTCACGGGATTCCCTATTATGCCTCGCGGCACCTGAACTATATTTTATTGTTATACAAAACCGAAAAAACTTTCAAGTTCTATTTTTACTTATCAGATAATCTGGCAATCATTCAAAATGTCTTCGATCTCTTTTTCAGCAGCCCTGACACGCAGCGCAATGCCCCCCGCGTCGAATATATCACCGGCTTCAAGCGCGGACAGATTTATTTCAAACAACGCAACGAGGATCCGGTTGATTTCCTCGTATTGTCGCTGCATGCCCGGCGGTTCCATAAGTTTGCCGCTCCATATTCCGTCCATGCGGCTGAACAGGACATTGGTCACCTGTCTCATAATGTCTGCAAGCACAGCTACTCCCGGATTTCTCAACTGCGCATTGCCTTCATAGGGCGTAGGCCGGGACTCCAGACGCCCCTCCCGTTCCAGCGCATGAAAGGCCTGGGTCCCTTCCAGGACAATCTGGTGATGGTAAAGCACATTCGCCGTTACCGGAAGATTTTTAAGAAGGTCGTTCCTCTTGAGGAATTCAAAGTTGATGCGGATGTCTTCCAGGGACGAGTCCGGTTCGAACATGATGAATCCGACATTAGGCTCTATGCCGCGCTTCCTCAGAATACGCAGGGCATTTTCGTTCTGCGCGACGGTGGTCATCTTATTCATTCTTCTGAGTGACTCGTCCCTGCCGCTCTCCAGGCCGATCAGCATATGGCGGAGACCTGCGTCAACAAGCGCGGCGATGGTATCGTCATGGATGTCGTTGACTCGTCCCTCGATGCCGAACAAAATGCTTATCGGCTTAAGAAGGGCGGCGATCCTGAGGGCCCTGTCCTGTCCTGCCTGCCCAGGCCCAAAAAAATTAGGGTCAGTGAAATAGAACTCCCGCTTCCCCGTCCGTTCCACGATACGGGTGATTTCCGCTGCGATATTTTCGGGGCTGCGGCCTCGCCAGGGGCTTTCCTTACCGTAGTAGCCGTTGATATAGCAGAAGGTGCAGCTGCCATAACACCCGCGGCTGCCGAGAAGATTCACCTCGGGCAGGCGGTACAATGCCTCGGTGCGGACGGGAAAGGGGATAGCGTCCAGGTCCCGGACTGTCTCCTGATTTGTGTATTTGATCCCGCCTGAGCTATCCCTGACAGCAATGCCGGGTATTGTCGTGAATGATATTCCCGCAGCACCGGCTTCGGCGAGCGCGGCAAACGGAGCTTCAGCCTCTCCGATTATGACTGCATCAACGGCAGCGCACTGTCGCAGGATATCGGGCGCGGCGAGGGTCGCAAAAAAGCCGTAGGCTGTTATAGCAGATGCAAGTCTGCTCTGTCCTACCCGTTCGAGAAAGGCGAATAAGGCAAAGTCCTCTCGCCAGTGGTAAACCATATGCACCCCCAGAATATCGGGGGCAAATGCCCTGATCCTCTCTTCGATCTGCTCATAACTCAGCCCCTCGAGATATCCTTCGATGATCTCGACAGCGTGGCCTCCTTTCATGAGCATGCCCGCCGCATAGCCGCTGATAAGACATGAGGAGAGAGGCGTGTTGGCGATGTCATTGCAACGTTCCTGCATGATACTCCTTGGGTGTTCAAGCAAGAGCACCTTCATCTATTCGACCTCCTGCCACATAAAGACATTTCGGCGCAGGTGCAGTGACTCCAGACGGTACCGGAAGGAGTCAAACGGCTTCGGATTGTAATATGTCGGATAGAGGAGATCAGTCTCAGGGCCTATTACCCCGGCCTCCCGCGCCATCCTTTCCACCCGCGTGCCGGGGAGTATGCGTATGTTATTGAGCACAATGGCGCCGATATTCCTTTTCCTGCCATGGATATCATAAATTTTTTCTATGGTGCGAAGGCCTTTCCCGCAGGTCGCTTCAGTCTCGCCCGGCACATTCACCATGAAATGGTAGACGCTGATCACGTCCGTCTCCGCAGCGATCTCAGCGGCCTTCAGAACGTCGCGTTCCCTGAGCCGCTTTCCGAGCACATCGAGGGATTCCTGGCAAAGGCCGTCAGGGGAAAAAGAGAAGCATTCGCATCCTGACTTCTCGTACAATGCCGCGTTTTTCCGGCTGAAATGGTCCTCTCTCAAAAAACCGCCCCATTTGACCTTCAAACGTCTCCGCATAATCTCATTGCAAATGGCGTGCAGATGAGTTTCAGGAAAGTTGACTATAGGATCGGTAAAATGAAAACGTTCGATTCCGTATTCCTTGTTCAAATGTTCTATTTCGTCCACAACGGCAAGCGGCGGCCTGCAGCGAACACTCTTCCCCTGAAGCCTTGGGTACACGCAATAGGCGCAGTCGGCTGGACATCCTCGTTTGGTCTCTATTCCGATGGAAGGAACGTAACTATTGATATCGGAGTAGGAAGACGGATCGAGAAGCTCCCTTTCCGGCGGTAGATAGGACGTCATGTCGGCGGTCTGAGAGGGCTCTGTTATCATGACTCGGCTTCCCTTTCTGATGCACAACCCCGGAAGGGCAGGAGGTCTGTCCAGAGAGGAGACAAGAAGAGGCAGGGAGGTCTCGGCCTCTCCCACAATGCCGAAATGGATTTCCGGGACCTCAGCCATCAGCCGCCCGGGGAAGAGGGAGAAACCCGTCCCTCCCGCAATAAGCCACACCCCGGGCAGGAGAGATGCAGCCATCCGCGCGGTGACCAAGAAAGGAGGGATGAGAGAGCTGGTTTTGTTTGCGAGGGGATCTATATTTCTCAGGGATAGCCCCACTACGTCAGGCCTGAAGTTCAGGAGCCGGGATTTCATCGCGCCATAAGGATCCATCTCCATGTTCATGTCGAAGATACCCACCTCATGCCCCGCTCGTCTGAGGCAGCCGGCAAGGGTGACGACTCCGATGGGATAAACCCTCTCCTGTGTTATTCCCTCAACGGAGAGTGTTTGAACAAGAAGTATTTTCATGTCTGTCACTCCAGCAAAAGCAGCCCGAAATATTTGGCAAATTCCGTTTTGCTCCTGAGGGGCCTCAGGGACGCTCCCGCCCGCTTTGCAGTCTCGAACACATCTATCCCGGCGCCTTCCATGGATGGCCGCGCCATGGCCGTATTCCTGCAGTTTCCATCAGTCACGCAGGAGTCGCAGAGCGAGCATGGTCCGGACCAGAAGGAAAAGGCCTTCTGAAAACCCTGCAGAAACGCCTCGCGCTCTGCCTTCAACACCTTCATCTGAAAGTCCCGCGTCGGGGGTTCGCCTTCGAGAAGGAGAACCGAACTATAGTCTTTCAGGGCCGACCTGGTCTTTGCCTGATCGGGACTGTGCGGCGGGCAATGGGGGCTCCCGTAACGTTCGCAACCGAATCTGCATTTCAGGTCGGTCCAGTCGGCCACCGGTATCTCTTCCGCCTTCATGCGATAGACCCTTCGGAAGCCTATTGCCTGCACCTTCGACAGAAGTCGGTCAACCGCTCCGACCGATAAAGATCCGATGACCGCCGCGCTTCTTGAGGCAAACAGCACGGCGGTGTCCGTCTCCAGCGGCGCCTCCAGAATATTCTGAAAACCGAGGCTTTTGAGTTCCTGCTGCACGAGACTGCTTCTGAAGACCCTGCCGTTAAAGGTGTTTATGAACATGTTCAGATCGGTGAGCGCAGCCTTTTCCGGGCAGTGCCCTGCAAAAAAGTCGTGGATCAAAAGCAAGCCGTCGTCTGAAACGGCGGCAGCAGCCTCGGCGAGGACATGCGGCAATTCCTTTTCCGAGTGGGCATGAATGATATTGGAGAGAATCACCAGAGCGAATTGCTTCCTGCCGACCGGCCAGCGATCGAGGATGTTGCAATCGCGATATTCAACCCCCGCGCCAACCCCTCTCTCCCGCATCAGCTCTTTTGTAAACTCCAGAATGGCCGGCAGGTCCAGCAGCGTGGCCTTCATGTCGGGATACTGTTCCAGAAAGGCCGCCGCAACGGCGCCCGACCCTGCGCCGACATCCAGCAGTCCGCCTTTCATGGGCACCCCTTCAAAAAAACGGAGTATCTCTCCCGCCTTGGTTCCGGCGATGCAGTCCATGCCTCGTATATACTTCCGAATACATGCCTTCCGCTCTTCGGGGTCATCGACTTGGTCGTACGCGACCCTTCCGCCGGCCTTAAGGCACTCTGTAATCCCGTTCCAGCAGGGTTGAAGATACTTGCGCCATAGTATTGAGTCTCCCTGGTAATCTTTTTTCCCCCGCACCAGACAACGCCGGGATATTTCCGTGTTGAAAAACCTTTCTTCGTGATTAGTAACGAGACCGAGTGCGGCGAGCGCGTCAAGAAAACGGCGCAGGCCCTCGGGATTCATTTCAAGGACAACGGCAAGCTTCTCAAGGGATGCGCCATCAGGGTCGAGGCGAGAGAAAATATCAGTCTCAACAGCTGCGAAAAGGACTTCGGAAAACCAGTATCCGGTCGCCAGGTCTTCAAGATACTGAGGTCCCGCGCTCTGGACATCATGATACAGATACGGCGCATTCT
>JAKAGF010000033.1 GCA_021825805.1 Nitrospirota bacterium | reverse complement strand
AATCCCTGCCCTTTTTGAATTCGCTCGGGATTTTTTTTAGAACAAGCCGCTCACTTTTCCGGTATTGACATCCACGTCAACCCTCCTGAAGGCAGGATTGGAGCTTGTACCCGGCATGAGGCTTATCGTCCCGGCGCACGGGCAGAGGAACTTCGCGCCGGAGTAGATCAGAACGTCCCTGATAGGCAGGGTCCAGCCTTTGGGCACACCCTTGACGGCAGGGTCGTGGCTTAGGCTCAGGTGGGTCTTGACCATCATGGTGGCGTAGTCGGCGTACTGGGGATCGTCTTCCAGCATCTTTGCCTTGGCCTCCGCCTCGGGCAGCCAGGATACATTATCAGCTCCATATACTTCCTTGGCGATGATCGCCACGCGGTCGCGCAGCTTCATCTCAAGAGGGTAGAGGAACTTGAAGTCGTTCTTTTCTTTGCAGGCGTCGATGACCGCATCAGCCAGTTCCAATGCCCCTTCGCCGCCCTTGAGCCAGTGCTGGGACTCTGCACAGCGCGCGCCTGCCGCTTCCGCGGCCTTCTTGACCACAGCCACTTCGGCGTCCGTGTCCGTGTAGAAACGGTTGATACAGACCACCGGGTTTATGCCTGACTTGCGGATGACGTTGATCATGTGGACCATGTTAGCGCATCCCTTTTCCACCAATGCAATATTCTCCTTGGTGTACTCGTCGGGCAGGGCTTTGCCAGCCACGACCTTGGGTCCTCCGCCGTGCATCTTCAGCGCCCGAACCGTTGTCGTGAGCACTGACACATGAGGCTTCAGACCGCTGAAACGGGACTTGACGTTCCAGAACTTCTCAAACCCGATGTCAGCCGCAAAGCCGGACTCGGTCACGTGGTAGTCGAAGAGCTTCAGGCCGATCCGGTCAGCGATGATGGAGGACTGTCCCACGGCTATGTTGGCAAAGGGACCGGCATGGACGAAGCAGGGGTTGTATTCAGCCGTACACATGAGGGTGGGGTTGATGGTGTTGCGCATGAAGGCGGCCATGGCGTTGCCGACCTCCAGATCACCCGTGGTGACGGGCTTGCCGCTCTTGTCAAAGGCGACGGTGATCTTGTTCAGGCGCTGTTTCAGGTCCGCAAGGTCATTGGCAATGGAGAGGATGGCCATGCACTCGGAGCCCACGGCGATGCCGAACTTCGACTGCATCATGAAGCCGTCCTGCCTGCCGCCGATGCCGATGATGATATTACGAAGGCTCTGGGCGCAGAAGTCCATGATCCAGCCCATCTCCACTCGGGTGGGATCGATGTCCAGTCTTCTCATCTTGGTGAGTCTCGCTAACTGCTCGTCGTTGTAGTTGCGCTCGTGCTGCATCCGGGAGGTCATGGCAACCATGGCAAGATTGTGTGCGTTCATGATGTCGTTTATGTCGCCGGTAAGACCCAAAGAAAACTCGGTCATGGGTATGAGCAGGGAGTTGCCTCCGCCTGCTGCGGTGCCTTTCACATTCATGGTGGGACCGCCGGACGGCTGACGAAGCGCGCCGCCTACGTTTACCCCCCGTTTGCCGAGGCCTTCCATCAATCCGCAGGAAGTTGTGCTTTTGCCTTCACCAAGGGGTGTAGGGGTGATGGCCGTTACCTCGATATACTTGCCGTCCGGCCTTTTCTTCAGACGCTCGATGACCTTAAGAAAGTCGATTTTTGACAGGCGGCCCATGGGAAGCATCTCATCTTGCTGCAGTCCCAGCTTCTCGCGCCACTCTTCCGGGGTAGGCATCTTCTTCTCCGCCTCTTCGGAAATCTGCCAGTCGGCTAATTTCGTCGCATCATACGGCATAATGATTCCTCCTTTATGTAGTCTATCCAGAATATGGATCTTGCTTTAAAGCGCCTTGCGTTTTTTCCATCCTCGGCACGAGCACTACTGATGGGAATAGCCTGACTTCAGTCAACGTCCGACAGACCAAGGCAGCAATCTGAATTGCTTATCCAATAATAAAAAAAACTTATAGATAAATCAACAAAAAAATGAAGGCCGGGAAAGGAAGGGCCTAATAGCTGATCAGCGCGTTCAGAAACTTGTCGTTCATGCGCCTCAGGTTCTTGCACATGACCAGGGTCATCTTCTTCATGATCTTGAAGGCCAGGGCCACATCCTCCCGCTCAAGCCGCTCGAAATCCTCCTTGCCTATGAGCAACATGTCGGTGTTCTCGACGGCAACCGCAACAGCCTCATGACGCCGCTTTTCCAGAATCGAGAGTTCGCCGAAAAAGTGTCCCCCCGTGAAGACCGCGAGAGTCTGTTTCCATCCGTCAGGGGTCACCTTGGATATCTCCACCTTTCCGCTGTTGATCAGATAGAGACCCTTGGTGTCCTCCTTTTCCTTGAAAATCTGCTCTCCCTTCTTGAACTTCAAGCGCCGGACAATCCGTGAGATCCTGGTGAGTTCAGCGCCGCTGAGATCTTCAAGCAGAGCCTGGTCTTTCAACATCTTGTTCATGGCTGCGTCTCCTCCGGTCCTGATATTATTGGGCAGACCCGCTGACCCCATATTGTACACCTTTTCCCAGTGAGCGTATAGAACACGACGGCAAAAACAACACTACCCGGCGCCGGCCTTTTCAATCCTGACAGCGCATACCTTCAGTTCCGGTATATTGCAGATCGGGTCGCGAGCCGGATTGGTCAGCACATTGGCAGCAGCCTCCCGGTAATGAAAGGGGATGAAAACCACTCCATCGGCCGGCCTCTCGGAGATGAGGGCCTGCAAAGAGATGCTGCCCCGCCTTGACGACACTGTCAGCATGTCTCCGTCCGCAACCCGAAGCGAAGCGGCGTCACGAGCGTTGATCTCCACATACGCTGTGGGCGCGACGGCATTCAGCTCAGCCACCTTTCTTGTCATCGAGCCCGTGTGATACTGGAATAACTGCCTCCCCGTAGTCAGCACAAAGGGATACTCATTGTCCGGCAGTTCACGGGACGGCTCGTATTCCACGGGCGTGAAGGACGCCTTGCCCCGGGGAAACCCTCCCTTGAAAAGATACGGTGTTCCCGGATGATCATGTGTAGGACAGGGCCACTGGAGACCTCGCATTCCCAGTCTTTCATAGGTGATGCCCGCCACAGCGGGCCAGAGGCGCCCAATCTCCCGCAGGATCTCTTCCATGAAGCGATATTTCATATCAAAGCCCATGCGGGTCGAGAGCTCCATGATGATCTCCGAATCCTCCCTTGCCTGCCCCGGAGCAGCCACTGCCCTGCGAACCCGCTGCAGCCTCCGTTCGGTGTTCGTAAAGGTGCCCTCCTTTTCGGCAAAGCAGGAGGCCGGCAGCACCACATCGGCAAGTTCGGCTGTCTCTGTCATGAAGATGTCCTGGACAACCAGGAAATCGAGATGTTGCAGCGCCTTCCTTGTATGATTGGTGTCAGGATCGCTGATTACCGGATTTTCTCCCATAATGTAGAGGGCCTTGAGGTCGCCCTCATGGGCGGCATCAGCCATCTCGGTCGCTGTAAGCCCTGGCCTGTCAGGGAGCCTGACTCCCCATGCTGATTCGAATTTTTCCCGAATGCTCGGCATGTCCACCCTTTGATATCCCGGAAACTGATTGGGAATACATCCCATATCAGTCGATCCCTGCACATTGTTCTGTCCCCGAAGGGGGTTGACGCCCGTGCTCTCCCTGCCCAGGTTGCCTGTCATCAACGCCAGGTTGGCGATCGCAAATACGTTTTGCGTGCCATGGGTATGTTGTGTAATACCCATGGTGTAGAAGACCGCCGGTCTTTCAGCCTTGCCGTATATATGGGCCGCTTTGATGATGTCCTTCTTCGGTACGCCGGTGATCCGTTGGGCCGCCTCCGGGGTAAAGCTGTCAATGCTTTTTCTGAAGGCCTCAAAACCCTCTGTCCGCTCGCTGATAAAATCCCTGTCAATGAGTTTTTCCTTCAGAAGGACATGCATGACACCATTAAGAAGCGCTACATCCGTCCCCGGCTTGTGTCGCAGCCACAGCGCGGAGAACCTGACAAGGTCGATCTTTCGCGGATCCGCCACGATGATCTGAGCCCCTTTTCTGAAGGCCTTTTTCATGCGAAGAGCCACAATAGGATGAGTCTCGGTTGTATTTGAACCGATCACCAGAAGCGCGTCGTTGTTTTCTATCTCCGGTATGGAATTTGTCATGGCGCCGGAACCGAATACAGTGGCCAGACCGGCCACGGTGGCGCTGTGTCAGAGACGGGCGCAGTGGTCGATATTGTTGGTCCCTATGACCGCGCGCATGAACTTCTGAAAAAGATAGTTCTCTTCGTTGGTGCACCGCGCCGAGGCCAGACCTCCGATGGCGTCGGGACCGTACTTCTTTTTTATCTTTCCGAGCTTCGATACGATCAGGCTCATCGCCTCATCCCAGCCGGCCTCCCGGAAGACCCCTTTTTCCTTGATAAGAGGCACATGAAGCCGTTCAGGGCTGTTCACGAAGGTATAGCCAAACCGTCCTTTAGGGCAAAGCCATCCCTCATTTATGGTCTCCTCCCTCGACGACACCCTGACGATCTCGTTTCTCCTTACGTGGAGCGTGATGCCGCAGCCGCAGCCGCAGTAGGGACATATCGTATCCACTTCCTTGATGTCCTTCTGTCGTCCCCTCTGCGTCCACGCCTTGCCGGTGAGCGCTCCGGTGGGACAAACCGAAACGCACTGGCCGCAGAACTCGCAGGAGAGGTCCTTCTCAAAGGGCGGACATATCTTCGCGTTGAACCCCCGGTACGCGATATCGATGGCCCCCACGCCCTGCACCTCCTCGCAGACGCGAACGCACTTGCCGCACAGGATGCACTTTTCCATGTCGCGGTCTATGAAGGGGTTGCGGTCCTTCCCGGCGTAACACCTTCTTTCGCCATCAAACCGGTTTTCGCGGACACCGTAGAAATACGCCAGTTCCTGCAAGGCGCAGTCGCCGGCCTTCTCGCATACCATGCAGTCATTGGGATGATCCGAAAGGATAAGTTCGAGTATGGTCTTGCGCATCCCTTCAATGGCCGGCGTGGTGGTTGCAACCTCCATATCAGCGGCAACGGGCGTAGTGCAGGACGTAACAGGCCGGTTGATCCCCTTTACCTCAACGATGCAGAGCCTGCAGCCGCCATAGGGGGTCAGTTTCGGGTGATGACACAAGGTCGGGATCGGGATATCGGCAGACCGTGCGGCATCGAGGATGGTCGTTCCTTCGGGAACTGAAACCGGCAAACCGTTTATCGTCAGATGTATCATGGTCTATCCCTTGCCTATCGCCTTGAATTTGCACGCATCATAACACGCTCCGCATTTCACGCAGACTTCGGGGTCTATGACGTGAACCTGTTTGCGTTCCCCGGTGACCGCGCCCGCGGGGCAGACCCGTTTGCAGGCCCCGCACCCCTTGCAGAAATCCTTCAGCACGACAAAGGAGAGCAGGTCTCGGCACACGCCTGCAGGACACTTTTTCTTGGTTATATGGGCCTCGAATTCATCCCTGAAATATTTAATCGTGCTGAGCACGGGATTCGGCGCTGTCTGGCCGAGGCCGCAGAGAGACGTAGCCTTGATGTCATTGGCCAGACTTTCGAGGAGTTCGATGTCTCCCAGTCTGCCTTTGCCCTCGGTGACGCGCTCAAGAATCTCCAGCAGGCGTTTTGTGCCTATCCTGCAGGGAACACACTTGCCGCATGATTCAGACTGGGTGAACTGAAGGAAAAACTTGGCGATATTGACCATGCAGTCTGTCTCGTCCAGGACCACCATGCCGCCGGAACCCACGATCGAACCAACTCTGGCGAGCGACTCGAAATCAACCGTTATGTCCAGAAGTTCAGCCGGGATGCAACCGCCCGATGGTCCGCCCGTCTGCACTGCCTTGATCTTCCGGTTGTTCTCTATGCCGCCGCCGATATCGTAGATAATCTCGCGCAGCGGTATGCCCATCGGCACTTCGATCAGGCCGGAATTCCTGATCTTGCCGGTAAGGGCAAAGACCTTCGTGCCCTTGCTCTTCTCCGTGCCGTAGGATGCGTACCATTCCGCGCCGTTGCGTATGATATAGGGGATGTTGGCAAGGGTCTCGACGTTATTGATGACCGTTGGTTGCCCCCAAAGGCCCTTATGCACGGGGAAGGGCGGCTTTGCCCTCGGCATTCCGCGCAGGCCCTCGATGGAGGCTATAAGGGCCGTTTCCTCGCCGCACACAAAGGCGCCGGCTCCGAGTTTTATCCGGATGTCGAAGCTGAACCCTGAGCCGAGGATGTTTTTCCCCAGGAAAGACCGTTCCCGCGCCTGTTTCAGGGCATTTTTGAGGCGTTCGACAGCCAGGGGATACTCAGCCCGGATATAGACGTACCCCTTGTCAGCGCCGATGGCAGAGGCCCCGACTGTCATGCCCTCGATCACTGCATGCGGATTGCCCTCAATGACTGAACGGTCCATAAAGGCGCCTGGATCGCCTTCATCGGCGTTGCAGATGATATATTTCCGGGACGCCTCAACAGACCTGCATATCTCCCACTTGACGCCAGTGGGAAACCCGGCGCCTCCCCGGCCCCGCAGCCCTGACTTCTTGATAAGAGCAATCGTCTCGGCTGGAGTCATTTTTTTTATAACGCGCTCAAGCGCGTTATAACCGCCGACAGATATATAGGAATCTATCTCCTCAGGATTGATATTCCCGCAATCCGACAGCACTACCTTGACCTGTTTGTCATGGAACTGGTGGTAGTCCTCGCCGACAGCCCATTCCAGGACCGGGTTGCCGCCCACAACATGTTCCTCTATGATACGCTCCACCATATCCGGCTTGATGAACTGGTAGGTCGTTTTATCGCCGTTCAGGATTACATCCACAAGGACGTCCTTGGCGCAAAGCCCCCGGCAGCCGACCTTATGTATGGAACAGTGTTTCCGGATGTCCGCCCTGATCCCTCTACCGGCAAGACGGTCGGCGAAGACAGCCATGACCTCGACGCCGCCGGCAGCGATGCCGCCGGTCCCCATGCAGACCCGGATGGTAAGGTTACTTTTCACGGGGTCCCTCACGGAGATTCTTGACCTCCTTAGTAAGGCTGTCGGACGACATCTTGCCGAAGATCTTATTGTTGATGATGACCACGGGGGCTATACTGCAGGCGCCGACGCAATTGACCTTTTCGATAGTGAATTCCCTGTCATCAGTCGTGTGTTCTCCTTCGGCGAGGTCCAGTTCCCTTGCCAGCCCGGTAATCAAACGCTCCGACCCCTTCACATGACAGGCGGTGCCGCAACAGGTGGTTATAATATTTTTTCCGCGGGGCGCGAGGTGAAACTGCGCATAAAATGTCGTTATTCCAAAAAACCGGCTCGCCGGGACATCAAGCCGCTTCGAAAACCAGTAGACAGAGGGTTCGGGGATATACCCGAATTCGTCCTGAATATCCTGGAGCAGGGATATGATGTTCCCCTCGTTGTCTATAAACGCCTGATATATCTTTTCTAAGATTTTTTCCATACAAATCAATTAATATATCGCTATGGAGTTGAAACTTATCACATAGTCAGAAACAGTGTCAAGGAAAACAAAGTAAATTGTTGATTAATAATTTTAATAGTAATATTGGTCAGCATGGAATCGTGCAAAAAACAACATTTCGCTGCATTTTTTATAAGGAGGAACAATGTTCAACAGATACGCCGGGGCGCTTATTGCGGTTGTCACCATCTTTTTTATGGCGTCATACTCCCATGCTGAGATTCTCCTCGACAGGGTTGTGGCTGTCGTCAATCAGGAGGTGATCACCTGGAGCGAACTTTACAGGAATATGGAGATAGACGCCTCGCCGCAGCTGAAGGCGCTGAAGGACGAGGAGCGGAGGAAGATTTTCAGGGAAAATGAGGCCTCGTTCCTTGAGTCTCTGATCAACCTGAAGCTGCAGCTCCAGGAGGCTGCCGCCCTGGGCATGAATGTCGGCGATGATGAAGTCAAGGAAGGCATCGACTCGGTCAAGAAGAAGTATGGCATGACTGACGAACAGTTCAAGGAGTCCCTGAAAAAGGAGGGATTTACCTATGAGGAATACCGCAGGCGCTTCCGCGAACAGATAATCATCAGCAAGGTTGTCAATAATCAGGTGCGGAGCAAGGTCCTTGTGACTGACAGCGAAATGAAACAATACATCGCCGATGCCGTTGCGAAGGGGGAAAACCTCGATGGGTACAGGATAAGCCAGATCTTCTTCAGGAAACCCCGAAACGAAGAGGGCCGGCGACCTCTTGAGGAAAAAGCCGAGGATATCGTGCGCAGGCTTGGCGCCGGGGAAAACTTCGTGGATCTTGCAAAGAAATTTTCCGAGGATGCATCAGCTTCCGCTGGGGGGGATATAGGCCTGATCAAGAAGAACCTTCTTCTCAAGGAGTTCTCGGAGGCCCTGGCCGGCATGAAGCCGGGGGAGGTGAGCAAGCCTTTCTGGACAGAGCGCGGGCTGCATATTATCAAACTCAACGAAAAGACCGACCCCAAGGACCCGAAAGAACTGCAGGAAGAGGCCCGCAAGGCTATCACTGAAAAATTGTCCGCTGAAAGATATAATGCCTGGATAAAATCCCTCAGGGAAAAGGCCTTCATCGAGATACGGCTGTAAGGTGAAAACCGGAGGAGGGCCATTGCCATGCTGAAGATAAGTGTCCTTGCGTCAGGCCGCGGCTCCAACTTTCAGTCAATTATCGATGCCGTGAAGAGCGGCCGCCTGAATGCGGTAATATCACTTCTCATCACGGACAATCCCGAGGCATTCGCCATTCAGCGTGCCGGGGACAACGGGATTTCGCATCTTGTGCTGCAACCCAAACAGTTCGGCTCCAAAGACGGATATTATCAGTCTATCGCCGATGAACTGAAAAAGCGCGGCGTTGACCTGGTTGTCCTGGCAGGGTTTATGAGGATTATCGGGAAACCGCTTATAGACGCCTTTCCCAACAGAATAATGAACATCCATCCAGCCCTCCTTCCGTCTTTCCCGGGGCTGCACGGCCAGAAGCAGGCTCGCGATTACGGCGTGAAGATATCAGGCTGCACAGTCCATTTTGTAGACGCCGGGATGGATACCGGCCCAGTCATCATCCAGGCGGCGGTGCCGGTAAGAGACGACGACACCGAAGAAACGCTCTCTGAGCGGATATTGAAATTCGAGCACAAAATCTATCCGGAAGCGATACGGCTCTTTGCAGAGGGACGGCTTGAGGTGGCTGGCCGGAGGGTCAGGATAAAAGATTCTCCCCCTGATGATCAGGGATTGACGAGTCCTTCTTTGGGATAGGCAGCGCCTGCCGCGCTTTCAGGATTTTTTTCAGCCCGGCCCGCGCGCTGTTGAACATCCGGATGCTCCTGCTGTCCCGGTAATCCCGGTAGGTGTATGGCAGCGGTTTAAAACAGCCGTCCTCGCAAAACAACTCCAGCTCGGCATAAACTCCGCTGCCGAGACAGATCCGATGAGAATAATTCTTCCACGACGCCAGCACCACCTTGGCGAGGGTGAGGTATCCTGGGTCAAGGTTTATCCGTCTCTTTCCATTGCAGGACAGCCGGTCTTCTATTCTGCTCACAGAGTGCTTTGCGCGCACCAGGCCCGCAGTGTCTGCAACGTCTGAAAAAAAGGCAAAGCGTCTCAGGAGCGGGGAGCCCAATTCCTCCTGGTAATAGTCGCTTGCATCCCACGGGCAGGCATCGCTGATGAAGAGAATAGGACCGAAAACGACTTTCAGCTCGTCTATGGCGGCATCGAAAATGGTCTCATGCGCGAAGAGAGAGCCTACGAAAAAGAGGGCGTTTTCCGGGCGTCCGGGAACACCCATTATTCCTTGAGCAGGGCGGTGATGAGCGACCTGGCCTCAGGAGAATTCCAGTCCGCGCCTCCGATAATGCGCTGTCTGAGAATGCCCTTCCTGTCTATGACATATGTCTCCGGCACCCCGGTGACGCCAAAGTCGCGTGCCGCGGCTGAGTCTTTATCGTTGAAGACGGGAAAGGAAAAACCCAGGGCCTTCAGGTAAGCCAGGGCATCAGAGGGGCTGTCTTTATAGAGCAGGGTGACCATCACAAACGAGTCGTTATGCATCATATCCTTATAGAGGGCGTCTATGGACGGCATCTCGTCCTTGCAGGGCTGGCACCAGGAAGCCCAGAAATTGACAAACACCACTTTGCCGCGAAGGTCAGCGGAAGCGAGCACCCTGCCGCTCCGGGCATCGACAGCGGAAAAGACGGGCGCAGTCAGGCCAAGCGCCACCTCTTTTGGGGGAGTTCCCTGCCGGTTGCTCACGATGATCAGCGCAACGCCGGCCAGCAGGAGCGCCAACAGGATTATGGTCCTGCTCTTCACGGGTCAGTTGACCCCGGAAAGTATGGAGACCTCGTCGGCTGCCACAAAGACGGGGGTGTCGGCCTCCAGGATAACCCTCACCTTGTTCGCGCCTTTAAACCTGCCTTTCAGAAGTTCTTCGGAAAGCGGATCTTCAATCACCTTCTGGATGGCCCGGCGCATGGGCCTGGCGCCGTATGCAGGCTTGTAATAGCGGTCGAGGATCCATTCCTTCACTTCCTGTGACACCTCGACAATCAGCTCCTGATCGATAAGCTGCCGGTTGGTCTCCTCGATGAGGAGTTCCATGATCGAAATCAGATGCTTCTTGTCCAGCGGATGGAAGACGACGATTTCATCAACGCGGTTGAGGAACTCGGGGTTAAAGGCCTTGCGCAGCTCCGCGAGGACATTGTCCTTGATGGTGTCATAGATCTCTCCCTTTTCATGCCGCTGGAAGCCCAGGGGCGTCGCCTTTTCTATGATCCTCGCCCCGATGTTGGAGGTCATGATGATAACCGTATTGCGGAAATCAACCCTCCGCCCGAAGCTGTCGGTAAGAACGCCTTCGTCAAGAACCTGCAGAAGGATGTTGAAGACGTCCGGGTGGGCCTTCTCGATCTCGTCGAAGAGTATGACCGAGTAGGGTTTCTTCCGGACCTTTTCCGTAAGCTGTCCGCCTTCCTCATAGCCCACATACCCAGGAGGCGCTCCGGTCAGCTTCGAGACATTGAAACGCTCCATGTACTCAGACATATCTATCTTGATAAGAGAGTTTTCATCATTGAACAGGAAGCTTGCCAGCGCCTTGGCCAGCTCGGTCTTTCCGACGCCTGTAGGCCCGAGGAAGAAGAAAGAACCGATCGGCTTCTTGCTGCTCTTGAGGCCGGCCCTTGACCGTCTCAAGGCCTTTGACACCGCTCTTACGGCTTCGTCCTGAGCGATGATGCGCAGGTGCAGCTCCTCCTCCATCCTCAGAAGCTTCTCGGATTCCTTCTCCTCGATCTTGGCGATAGGGATACCCGTCATCTTGGCCACAGTGTACGCAACATCCTCCTCGAGGATGACCGGGATTTCCTTGTTCAGGTCATCCCTCCACTTCTTCTGCGTCTCTTCCAGCATCCTCTTCATCTTCTCCTCCTCGGAACGCAGGGAAGATGCCTTGTCGAGATCGTGGAGTTTTACGTACAGGTTCTTCTCTTTTGAGAGCCTGCTGATCTTGTACTCCAGTTCCTTGAGTTCCTGTGGAGGGGTAAAGCGCTTCAGCTTGATGCGCGACCCCGTCTCGTCGATCACATCGATCGCCTTGTCCGGCAAAAACCGGTCGGGTATGTACCGGTCGGACAGCCGCGCCGAGGCATTGACCGCCTCAGGGCTGATCTTGACCCGATGATGCGCCTCATAGCGCGACCGCAGACCGGAAAGGATGGAGATGGTGCTGTCGATGTCCGGTGGCTGGATGTATATCGGCTGGAACCTTCTTTCCAGGGCGCGGTCCTTCTCTATGTATTTGCGATATTCGTCAGGGGTCGTAGCGCCGATGCACTGAATTTCGCCGCGGGACAGGGCGGGCTTGAGCATGCTGGAGGCATCGATAGATCCTTCCGCCGCGCCGGCGCCGATCAGGGTATGGAGTTCGTCGATGAACAGGATTATGTTGTCGATCTGGACGATCTCCTTCATCACGATTTTCAGCCGCTCTTCGAACTGCCCCCGATATTTGGTGCCCGCGATAAGAGCGCCGAGGTCAAGCGAGATGATCCGTTTACCCATAAGATTCTCAGGCACATCGGCAGCCACGATCTGCTGACAGAGGCCTTCGACGATGGCTGTCTTGCCGACGCCGGGCTCGCCGATGATCACGGGATTATTCTTCATTCTTCTGCCGAGGACCTGGAGCACGCGCTCTATCTCGTCCTCTCTGCCTATGACCGGATCAAGGCGATTCTCCTTGGCCATCTGCGTGAGGTCTCTGCCGAATTCATCAAGGGCAGGGGTGGCGCTTCTCTTCTCGCGCGTATGCGTATAGGATTTCATCGAAAGGTTGATGGTCAGCTGCCGGGCGCCAAGGAGGTTGGCCCCGAGATTGCGGAGAATCTTGCCGGCGATGCCTTCATCCTCCCTGACCAGTCCCAGGAGCAGATGCTCGCTGCCGATATAGTTATGCCCCAGAAGCCGGGCTTCTTCAACTGCCAGTTCGAGGACCTTCTTGGCCCGCGGCGTAAAAGGGATGTCCCCAAATGTAAGAAGGTTCATGCCCGCGGGGAGATTCCTCTCGATCTCCATTCTGAGTTCTTCAACGGTCAGTCCCATTTTTTTCAGAATAGCAACAGGCAAGCCGTCGTCTTCCCTCAGGATAGCCAGCAACAGGTGCTCGGTCCCAAGGTAGTCGTTCTGTCGTTTTTCAGCCTCTTCCTTGGCGAAAATGATTACTTTTCTGCCCCGTTCGGTAAATTTCTCAAACATCGTCAACTCCTTTTGAGAACCTCAAAGTTCCTACTAAAATAATACTTTTTTTTCGGGGTTAAAGTCAATGACGAGGAGGACTTACAGCACGGAAGGCCCCGCCGGGCAACAAAAAAAACCGCGCAAGGTCCGCGGGCATGCGCAAGATATTTTTGCATGCGCGGCAGCAGAAAAAAAGCCCGGCTCTATTGCAGAGTACGACAGCGGAAAGCAGACCGCCCCTTAACCTTCCCGGTCAGCATTGATGAGATACTTGGCGGCAACAGAGGCTATGGAGTGCGGAGACGAACCGTCCTGCTTCAGCAGGCGGAGTATTTCCATGTCGCTCTTCCATGCGATGTGACCAGGCGCGAGGAGGCAAACCGCCCCTGGCTCATGTTTCAGGAAGAGCTTGTTGTCCCTGTAGTAGTAATTGTCTTCGTTCACCTCGGTGGGATAAATGCGCATGAAGGGCGGGATATCGCAGGGCTGGAACCAGAGCTTGATTTCTCTTGCCGCGTCTTCGATGGAGGCTGATGCGTGAATGAGATTGTCCATGCGCTCACCCACGACGTTGCCGTTTGAGTCCTTCAGGGGGACGAGAGTGCCCAGGGCGCGGATGCTGCCCGGTCTCTGTTCCCGGGCGACATGCGGGTTTGTGGGACCGCAGATGTCGCGTATCTTCTGCACGGCGTCCGGCCCCTGATAGACAAGCGCTATGACCCTTCTTTTCCAGGGCGCATCCGGATAATGAAGCAGCCCCATGATGTAATCCAGCAGAGAATCATAAAAAATTTTCCCCCTGTGTTCGGCATAATGTTCTTCAGCGAGCATCCTGCTCACGTAAACGATCTTTGCGCCGGAGAACCGCAATCCCGTATGAAATTCCGACAGCTGGGAAAGCACGTACCCTGTCAGCGAGTTCTTAAGCGCGTCCGGTTTTATCAGTACGAGCGTCTGCTCGTGGTTTTCTCTCGATTCCATGGTTCCTCCTGTTGGGTCTTGTTATCGTTGTATCGTGTCAAGCATCGCCCTGACCGCCTCGACCGACGCCGCGAAGGCAGTGGTCTCATCCTGCGTCAAAGGCAGTTCGAGTATCTTCTCGGCGCCGCCCCTGCCCAGCAGCACGGGAACGCCGACGAACACGCCCTGGATCCCGTATTCGCCGGTCAGATATGCCGCGCACGGGAGAATCCGCTTCTCATCAAGCAGTATCGCCCGCGCCATCTGGACGGTTGACGCCGCAGGCGCGTAGTAGGCGCTGCCTGTCTTGAGAAGAGATACGATCTCGGCGCCGCCATTCCTTGTCCTCTCAATCAGGGCTGATGTGCGGCTTGCGCTGAGGAGTTTTGCTATGGGGATACCGTTGACTGTCGTAAAGTTCGGAAGGGGCACCATGAGGTCTCCATGACCTCCCAGGACCATGCCGTTCACGTCAGCGGGCGAAACTCCCAGCTCCATGGAAATGAAAGTCCTGAAACGGGCCGAGTCCAATATCCCTCCCATGCCCAGCACCCGCCGGTAATCGAAGCCGCATGCCTCCCAGGCGATATGGGTCATGACATCCATGGGATTCGTCACCACAATATAGATGCACTCGGGAGACAAGCCGGCAGTGCAGGTGACAACCTCCCGAATCACCCTGGTATTGGCGTGGAGCAGGTCGTCACGGCTCATCCCCGGCTTTCTGGGGAAGCCCGCGGTGATGACGATGATGTCGGAACCGGCTGTAAGATCGTAGCTGTTCGTTCCCCGGCAGGAAACCGACCGGCCCGACAGCGGCGTCGCTTCCGTAATATCAAGGGCCTTGCCCTGAGGAACGCCCTCGGCTATATCATAAAGCACGACATCGGCAATGCCCGCCTGCGAAAGCATAAGGGCCGTGGTCGCGCCTACATTCCCTGCGCCAATAACCGTAACTTTAGGCTTCATGAGAGCACTAATTATATATGGATAAGCCGCGCAATGGCAAGCTGTCGCGGGTATCAGGCCCGTTATGCTGAATAGCAATCGAAAAATCTTGACAGGAATCGAAAAATTGATATATAAATTTTGCTATACTATCCCGCTGACTGTAATCGTGAAGAGGAAGGACACAACAGAATGAGACAGATACGCATTGCGATCGCCGGCGTCGGAAACTGCGCCAGTTCGCTGGTCCAGGGAATCGAGTTCTATAAGCGGTCTGCCCGGGATGATAACAATAGCGTGCCGGGGCTGATGCACTACAACCTGGGGGGGTACAGACCTGGAGATATCAAGGTCGTTGCAGCCTTTGACATCGACAAGCGGAAGGTGGGCAAGACCCTCACTGACGCCATTGCGAGCAAGCCGAACTGCACCAAGACCTTTTATCCGATACCGCGCCGTATTCCCGTTACCGTTCAGATGGGCGTTCCGCTCGATGGCGTCTCGGAGCATCTCAACGGGTATCCGGCCGAACGACGATTCATTGTTGCCGGCAAAAAGCCGGCTGATGTGGTCAAGATACTCAAAAAGACCGGGGCAGACATCCTCCTGAATTATCTCCCGGTCGGCTCGGAAAAGGCGACGGCATATTATGCCGAGGCCTGCCTGCGGACCGGGGTGAGCTTTGTCAACTGCGTGCCGGTTTTCATCGTGTCCGATAAGGCCTGGGCAAAACGCTTCCAGGAAAGAGGCATTCCCGCTATCGGCGATGACGTGAAGAGTCAGATGGGGGCCACCATCATTCACCGCTGCCTGACCAAGCTTTTTGAAGACCGCGGCGTCAAGATAGAGACCACGTACCAGCTGAATGTGGGAGGCAATACCGACTTCCTGAACATGCTGAACCGCTCTCGCCTTAAATCAAAGAAGATCTCGAAGACCGAGGCTGTGCAGTCGCAGCTCCATGTGCCGCTCGATCACGAAAATATTCATATCGGCCCGTCGGATTATATCCCCTGGCTTAATGACAACAAGGTCTGCTTCCTCAGGATGGAAGGGAGGGGCTTCGGTAATGTTCCTTTGCACCTGGAGATGCGCCTGTCCGTCGAGGACTCGCCCAACAGCGCGGGCGTGGTCATTGACGCCATCCGCTGCTGCAAGATAGCCCGTGACAGAAAAATCGGCGGAGCTCTCGTCTCCCCGTCGGCCTATTTCATGAAGCACCCGCTGCAGCAGTTTTCTGATGATGAGGCGCGGGAGATGGTTGAAGAGTTTATCAAAGCCTCGAGGGAGCGTTAGCCTCCTTCCGCCATGATCGGCGAACACTTTGGCCATGTCTTTGATAAGCCCCTCGGGCGTCTTGCGCGTCATATCCCGGTAAGCCCGAACGTATTGACGGTTACGGGATTTCTTGTAACAGTCTGCGCGTCTGTGCTTCTTGTTTCGAATGTCCGTCTTGGCGGACTGCTGCTTGTCGTGGGCGGCATATTCGATATCCTTGACGGCATTGTAGCCCGCGTTCAGGGGAGGGCGACTCTTTTCGGCGCCTTTCTTGACTCGTACCTTGACCGCTACGCGGATGGCTTTCTCCTGGTCGGACTGGCGGCGGGTTTTTTCCGGACAGGGAATATTCAGGGCGTTCTCCTCTGCCTCTCCTCCCTTATCGGGGCCTTTATGGTGAGTTATGCGCGGGCCCGGGCAGAGGGTCTGGGGATAGATTGCAAGGTTGGCGTCATGGAGAGGCCGGAGCGGCTGGCGGTGCTCGCCTTTGGAACCGTGAGCGGAATACTGACGCCCTCGTTATGGGTTCTCTCCCTGCTTTCTCATTTTACGGCCCTGCAGCGGCTGCGCCGGGTTTGGCGCGCTGCAGCTGAGGGCTAATACTCTATCCCTCTCCTTGCCTCTGTCTTTTTCCTGAAGGGATGCTTGATGTCTTTCATGAAGGTGACATAATCGGCACACTCCATGATCCTGTCCGTTGCGCCCTTGCCGGTCAGAACAAGCTCGAGGCCTTCCGGTTTTGTCGCAAGAAATGAGAGCGCGTCTTCTTCCGTAATCACGCCTTCGGCTATCAAACAGATGAATTCATCTATCACCATAAGATCGTATCCTCCCTTATGAAACATGTCCTCCAGTATGGAAAGTGATTTCCGGGCCTCTGCGCGGAGGGAGGGCCTGTCGATGTCCGGATTGAACAAGGGAGACTTGACGCTGTCGAAGACTATGGTATGCACCCCGAGGGCCTCCAGAGAGGCGATCTCATTGCAGGGGTCTTTTTCCTTGAAGAACTGGACAAAGGCGGCCCTGAGTCCCCTGCAACGGGCGCGGACGGAGATCCCGACTGCCGCGGTCGTCTTTCCTTTGCCGTTACCTGTGTATATGTGTATGAAACCCTTGTCCATCGCGAAAGGAGATAATGTTCGTCAGTTGCTCTTCTGAAATGGAGCGGGCGACGGGATTCGAACCCGCGACCTTCAGCTTGGGAAGCTGACACTCTACCACTGAGTTACGCCCGCGTTTGTCTTTTATAAATCAGCGATGAATTAAATGTCAAGCAAGCCATTTTTTCGTGGGAAGATGAGCTGCCGGACTATACAATAGAATCATGACGATGACTGAGCAGAGTATAAATCGTTCCGTAAAGAAGATAGGCGCTGATCCCATAAACAGACTTGTCTTCAAGGAAAAGGGGAAAAGCGAGGTCTATCTTGTCGGGGGGTATGTCAGGGATATTCTCATAAAAAGGACCGGGCCTGACAGGGATTATGTTGTCAAGCACGGCATGGACTCTTTCATGAAGCGCATTGCTTTGCGGATAGGGGGCAGGATTATCAGGATCGGCAGCTATGGTCTTCGCAGGATCATCCTTCGCGATGGCAGGAGCCTGGATTTCTCACCCTTGTCAGGCTCAATTGAGGAGGATGTCAGCGCAAGGGATTTTACGATCAATGCACTTGCGTGGTCACCGGAAACAGGACTTCTCGATCCTGAGGGAGGGCTCCAGGACATGGCAGCCGGCCTGATCCGAGCCGTCAAGACAGACAATATCGCAAGAGACCCGGTGAGGATACTGCGCGCCTACCGGCTGGCCTGCGAGCTTGATTTCAGGATTGAAAGAGAAACCGCACGTGCGCTGAGGAGGTTCGGAGTACTGATCAGAGATGCAAAAAGTGAAAGAATTACTTTAGAAATATTCAGGATAATGAATGCCGCGAACTCCTCAAAGACACTTGCAATGATGGTGCGTAACGATATTCTTGGTAGAATAATTTATCGTGCTAACAGTATGTTATCCAGAAACATTAAAGCTCTTTCTATGTTTCAGAGACTTCTTGATGTATTACCTGAAAAGCATAACTTTAGGTTGGGAGAAACCTTCTCACACAATCTGAGCAGGCTTGGGCTTCTTCGCCTGGAACATCTGCTGGCCGGCGATGTTGACCACGGACTTGCCCTGAGTTCCAGGATCAGGGATCGAATCCGCAAGATAGACAGGGGGCTGAGCATACATAGCGCAAAGGGGCGGGTTTCTCGCGGGAAACTCTTCGAATTGTTTGAAGGCATAGGAGATGGAGCAGAGGACTTCCTGCTCATTCGGAGACTTACTGAGTATCTGCCTGAATACAGAAGGTATCTAAAGGTCATCAGGAAGCCCAATATGCCGGCTGAAGAGATAGTCAGATTAACCGGTCCGATACCGGGTCCGGACCTTGGAAGGCTTATCCGCGCATTGAGGAGAGGGCAGTTTCTTGACGAGAAGTGGACAAAGGCGGATAGCAGGCGAATGTTACACAAGTTGAAGTATATTTGATATTTAACATAATATATCTTATCGGTCTCTTCATATAAACACCTACTGTGAATATCCTGTTAGTATCGCTGTGAATAACCCCATTCCCCCACGGTTGAAGCGCGCTTCAGCAGGCCTGTCTACGTTTTAGGCAGCCAACTTCTTATTTTTTTTCGCGGAGTTACGCTCATTGGATAACCATTCCCACCAAGGTCCCTTCGCAAATCTCCGCAACGCTTACAGGCACAACGGTTCCACGCACGAAGGCATCCAGACTGACCGCAATCTTCAGGTAATTGCCTGATGTCCCAACGACCATTCCGTTGCCAATACGCTGTTCCAGAAGCACGTCAAGAGTCTTTCCAATCTGTTGATCAGCATATGTCCGCCGCTTTATGCCATTAATACACTTCATTATTTTCATCCGTTCCCTGATCACCTCCCCAGGAAGATGACCATCCAGATCACATGCCTCTGTTCCCGGTCTTCGTGAAAAAGGAAAGACATGCAGATAGGAGAAAGATCCCTCCCTCAGCAGAGAGGCGGTTTCCTCAAACAGTGTATCGTTTTCGCCGGGAAAGCCTACAATCACGTCAGTGCCTATCGAAATATCCGGCGCTTTTTCCACAACCCTGTCGAGCTTTCTGCGGTATGATGACGCCGAGTAGCAGCGTCTCATGCGGGTCAGAATCAGATCGCTGCCGCTTTGCAAGGGAATGTGCAGGTGGCGACATATCCTTCCGGTTGTCATGAGGTCCAGTAATTCGTCATCAATCTCGTTAATTTCAACGGAACTCAGGCGGACCCTGCAATCCCTTGTTTCCTTGATAATGGCGGCAACCAGGGAGGAAAGACTGCTTTTCACGGGCAAGTCCTGACCATAGGTGCCGAGATGTATCCCTGTCAGGACTATCTCTTTGAAGCC
>JAKAGF010000032.1 GCA_021825805.1 Nitrospirota bacterium | reverse complement strand
GGAACCTATTGACTGGTAGTTCAGTTGTACCCCGGCCACCTTGCTGTATTCATAGGCCCACGCAGAATATACGGGATACGGGAAGGTCGCTCCCGCGCCGTTGAGGGTCTCCGCCGCATACGCATGGGAGACTAAAAAGAGGAGGATCGGGATGATTAATCTCGTGACACTTGTTTTCATGACAACTCCTTCTTGGTACGCTCTGAGGGCGCCTCGCACCCTGATACTGATTAGTGTACTACTGCAATGTTGCTATAGTATGAAGGAAATGTTACATTTCTGTTACAGATAACTGACTCTTATAAATCAGACAGCCTCTATGAACGGGGGTCATAAGAAACGTCGGCAAGTATACCGCCCACGTCTGCTGGGGCTTTCGACACCGCCCACTGCCACTTTCCAAACCCGCCATGACTGTTTACTGCACGCACCCATTCATCCAGAAACTTGCGTTTTGTCTTGTCCTGCTGTGTATCCTGTCCTTTGGTCTCAAGGATAAGATGGCTACCGCTTTTCAGTCGAATGATAAAGTCAGGGCGGTATTTGTGAACTATCCCCTCAAACACATACAAAATCTCGAACCCAAGATGATCGTTTTTTACCCAGGCGTCGATATTCTTGTTCCGGTCAAGCTCAAATGCCTCGCTGGCTTCCCAGGTGCTGTCGAATACGCAGAAATTGATATGCGACTTTATGGTGTGCTCACAGGGTTTTCCCGTGTACCATGTGCGCATATCACCGGTTGACCGGATGGGATTGTCATTATCAAAAACCGGCACAATGGCTTCGGCATTTTCACACCTGATTTCATCAACAAGGTGCTGCACGATTCTCGACATATTTAGAATAATGACTATCCTCTTTTTGATATCATCCTGATAAAAGAGAGGGGGATTGATCCGGATCTTGTCAGATGTTATAAATTGACCGACTATCCTGATAAGCTGCGCAAGGAGATATTCCTTGTTTCCGCGCCAGTGCGGCTGCATCTGGTCAAACACATCCCGTGCGGTTTCGAAAATCACTCTCTGCAGCCTGAAAGTCTTGGCTAAATCCTCCAGGTCTATCTCTGATATTTTCGTAATATCCGGCTTCCCTTCGATAACCGGCGCGAGTTCAGCCAACTGTCGAGTCTCGGTTGCGTTCAGCTCTATCGGCTCAGCTTTAGCCATATCAAGCGAGAGAACCGGTTTGTAGACATGATTTATCCGAATTATGTTCGGCCAGATGATCTCAAACATCACCTTCGCCCTGACCGGCTCTATCTTCGTTTTCGGAGAAGGCGGCGGTGGCGGCGGCCCGTCTGTGGATTCATGAGGCAGGAAGGTAAACGGAACGCCGAAAATATTCACATACTCCGCATCGAATAGGCTTGTTGCTGGATTGATTTCATATGATGTCCTTCTCAGTCCTCGCCCCACAACCTGCTCACAGAGCAACTGGCTCGAAAAAGCCCTCAGACCCATGATATGAGTCACAGTCTTGGCGTCCCATCCTTCGGACAGCATGCCTACTGATATGACTTTCTGTATCTGTTCACCCGGTTTGCCTGACTGTCCCACCGTATCTACAGTCTGCCTCAGTTCTTCGGCAAGCTCCTTTTTGCTCAACTTTCTGGAGGGCTCATCCCCCTGCTCTTCTTCCTCCTGGGCCTCTTCAACAGCTACAGGTTCTTCCTGGGCCTCGGCCATATCGAGCACTTTTGAGTCTATGTGAAGCGTCTTTTCAGGAGCGCAAAGTTCGTCAATACGGATCTGTTTCCGGTCAAAGGCATGTTTCACCCTTGCCGCCGTCTCTGTCCTGTTGGCAACGGTAATCATTACCGGCGGCGTCGGAAAGCCCGCTGTTTTCCAGTCCTGAGCAGTCTCAAACCAGTCTTTGCCAAGCAGGTAATACCCGTTAATCACAAGGTCAGGCAGCCTTTCATGTTCTTCGGCCTTGCGGTTGAGATCGTCGCGCACCCACTGGTAGATATGATAGAGTTTGGACTTGTAGGTCTTTACATCAGGCAGACCATCGTCTCTGACAACAACACGCGGTGTCTTCACAATGCCGCATTCGATAGCGTCGTTCAGGCCGAAATCGCATACTATCCATTCGAACAGGGCCTCTTCAGAGCTTTTCTTGCCTGACGGCGCAAAAGGCGTGGCTGAGAAATCGTAGCAGGCCATTATCCCTCTTGCCGCATGAATCCGGTCAAGGCCGCCTATCCATTTGGTAGCCTCTTCAATCTCCTCTTTCTTGACGCCCTTTACTTTCGATTCGGCGGGCACGCGCCACGCGTGATGTGCTTCATCATTGATTACGATGATATTATTAGCAGTAGAAATTTCGCCGAGCACCTCCCGCACATAGGCTTCGTTGCTCTTTGCTCCCCGCTTGTCAACGCTCTTCTTCCTGGCGAGCTTTTCTTCTGTCTCCCAATTCAACGCATGCCAGTTTCTAATAAGCATCTTTCCCTGGCGAAGTTTGTCCAGCAGGCCTGCAGGGACTATATTGAACTCCTCATAATAATTGTTCCTGCCGGACGGCATGAGGACCTGGAGTCGGTTTTTTACCGTAAGCCCCGGCGCAACGACAAAGACATGCTTCGAAAAGCGGGTGTCCTGCGGATATGTGACCTTATTGATAACCTGCCATGCAATAAGCATGGACATGACAATCGTCTTGCCCGACCCCGTCGCCATCTTCGCGCAGAGCCTTTTGAAGGCCCCGCCATCGGAAGGAATGTCGATTCCGATCTTTTCAGAATCAGGCGCCTCAGCCAGCCATATAAGCGTTTCCATCGCCTCCAACTGGCAGAAAAAGAACCGGCGGGACTCTCGCTCCTCGGGATTACACCAATGTTCAAGCAGCCGCTTGGTAATCCCCGTAACACCAGAATAGCCCGCTTCTCTCCATGCCTTTACACGAGGGCGTATTGCCTTATTGACGAGTTCTATCTCGACGAAAATTCCCGGGTCGTCGAATGCCTTTGAGCTTTCCGAAGCAATGACATAGCCGGCAGGCCGCCGGCCTTCCAGCAGGGAGAAGGTCCGTGACTCCCGTTCATAGCTCCAGTAGTGCTTTGGCTCTTCAAAGGGTGAGTTTATGATGAGCTGGTCAATCGTGGTCTTCATCGGTCAGATTACCGCAGCATCTCTAGTCTACTCAGGCATTTATTAAGACTGGGCGCGTTATGTCTGGCCTTTTGCATATCCCAATGCTCACGCACGAATTTCATTATCTCTGTTGCATACATTTTCCCCTCAGTTATTGTTGCTTGAGGCGGTGGAACGATCGCCTCCCGGATATGCCTGCACCGAGATGTTCTCGCCAAGTTAACAACCGCTTGCTTTGGATCACTCACCTGTTCCGGCAGGGTTGGCATACGAAGTTGAGGAACACATAAGAAATTGGCAAGATTTGTCCGATCAGCCAATAACCAGCTTTCAATTTCAGCGACGACGACGCGAAATATCATATTTGAGTTGCGATGTGGCAGATATTGCGAGACAACCTCGGGCGGGCAATCAGCTCCTGTATCTATAAAATCAACCATCACGAGCATCACGCCCCGTGCCGCCGACCTATTAAACAGCTTAACTTTCTCTTTCACGTATCCGATGCCGTGTTTGCCGTAGCATGTGCCAAAGTCATGCCCTGTCGCCTGTATGATTCTTCTTGCTACAGCTTCATCTATCATACCCTCTACAAGAGCATCAATAATCATGAATTAAAAGCAAATGCAAGCTGATCCGAATTCTTCGGAGCAGACTTAGGCAGTAACACATCAGCCGCGGTCAAGCCCGCCTTCATTTTGTCTTTATCCTCAGCGTCAGGCCCTTTGAGCAATGTGCCTTGTGTGCTCGGTTCTAAACGAAGCACCTCATCTGGATCGATACCAGTATCACTCAGTATGTCTTCGGAATGCGTGCTTATAAATATCTGTCTCCTGACCTTCCTGAATTTTTGAATGCGCTCAAACATTTGCGGCAGATATCGCACAACATCGGCATGGAGAGAAAGTTCCGGTTCTTCCATCAGCAAAGGTCCGTGACCTTCAAACATCGACCACAACAGCCCAACCAATCGCAGTGTGCCGTCAGAGAACTGATTTTCAAATTGTCTTCCTGCGTTAGGCCGCCAATGTTCATAAACGCCCACGAGATGCGGTGTCCCCTGTGAATCCATTTCAGCATGCAAATCCTGCAGCTGAGGCACTGCAACTTTCAATACATCCTTTATCTTTGCAAGTCTGCTGTCTCGAGTTGCCTTCGTTGTCTTCCAAAGACGCAGTAGAAAATCCCGTCCAAAAGGGTCGTTATGCACAATAGTCGGGGAAAAACCGCGCGGGTCACGGACCACCTGAGGCAACAAGTGTTGATAAGAGATAGTTCGAAAGAACTCTGCCACATCGCGAAAATCCCTATTCGCCACCACCTGCTCAATTGCCGTGTAAGTCAGCCTCTCAAGGTCTTGGTTATCATCAGGGTCCGGACGCTTAAGCACTTTCTCGCCATTGCGAATAACAGTTTCTTCCTTTACGACAGGCCTCCCCTGCTTGTCCTGACTAAACACCAGGCGATATCCCCAATGCGTATCTCCGGAATCATCAGCGAGAGTTACATCCAAATCAATGCTGGAATATCTCGTGGCTGCAAGACATCGAAGCAGAGAAACACCGCCACGCTCTGCAACAGCCTTACTCAAACCGTTGATCGTCAAGTCACGCAAAAACCGCAAGGCGTCGAGCAGATTCGATTTGCCTGAAGCATTCGGCCCGATGAGAAAGACTCTGTGCTGGAAAGAACCCTCTGTCTGTTTGAAATTCTTCCAATTCCGAAGTTTCAATTGGCTGATGTACATCACTCCACCTCCAGGATTCTCAGACTCTCGATGCCTCTGTCGTCCACGATCTTAACCGCAACGCGCCCATGCTCGCCGATTTCAAAAGGCAGGGAAACCGTTCCCCGGTACGCCTCGATGAGTTCTTCGTCGATCTCAGCCTTCAGGTTTTTCGCAAGCCGTGACCAGCCATCCTTTTCGCCTGACATGGGGAAAAAGACCTGGCGGGGGAAGAGGCTTCTGCCATCGTAATCCGCGTCGAGCATCCAAACCGCAATCCTATCCGTGCCGCCGGATTCGATATTGCCGGTCTTTGTGTTGTAGTAATCGAAGCCCAACACTTCTACCTGATACTGAACTGGGGCATCGTCCTTTGTTTTCTTAGACTTCTTTTCAGCGGAAACCTTAGACAATCTCACATCGGGCTGGCCCATGAGCCAGAAGCTTTCGTTGCTTGCGCGCTTCTTTTTCAGGTCGTCGGTGAGAAGGTCGGTGTTCATCTGGACTTTAAGCAGGGTGACGCCAGGCCAGTTAGTCTCGTCAATGTCCTTCGCCGCCTCGGGGTCGAACTGGAAGGATGCAAAGACGATTATCTTAGGTTTGGGCACCAGGGTCTGGGCCTCTTCTATGGCCATCGCCACCTGCCGCTGCTCCAGTGGCGCATGTTCAGGCCCGAAAGAGATGACAACGCGCTGGGGCTGGCCATAGGGTGATTTTTTGTCGCTCACCCTATCAGCGCCCTTGTCGTTAGGCTTGGTCTCCGCCTCCGCGTGGAGCCAACGGGTGCCGGGCAGGGTTTCGACTCGTGAGAATTGAATATATTGGTTGTTCTTGCCGCGAATGCCGCATTTCAGAAGTTCGTCCCGCCATTCGGCATGGCGCAGGGTTTCTCCGGAACGGGCGATGGAGGCATCGGCTTCAAATCCCCCCGCCTCTGGCTGCCCCCCTTTGGCAAAGGGGGGTGAGGGGGGATTTTCCGGAGCAACAAAATCATCGACCGACCTCACCACCGGCGCAGGCACAGCCTCGACCGTAAACGGCCCGGTTACACGATTCCGTGAATTGTCCGTTATCGGCTGGTCGTACAGAGTCTCCTGACCCGGCGGCTCGTTGTTGGCGATGGATTTCAGGGTGATATGCGGGACGGTCTTGTACCTGAACCCGCTGCCTACACCTTCGTCATGGTGTGCAAGCTGATAGTAGTCGAACAGCGAGGTCATCAGACGTTGCTTGGCAAGGGTAATGGCAACACGCGACGTGTCGCAGGTTATCCACCGCCTGCCCCACTGTTCGGCAACAGCAGCCGTTGTGCCGGAACCGCAGGTGATGTCCAGCACCAAGTCGCCGGGGTCCGTCGTCATGAGGAGGCAGCGCTGAACAATATAATCAGATGTTTGAACTACATAGCGTTTGTCTTGAACAGGCGACGTATCAGTCCAAAATGCAGTTATTTTCGAAAATGGAAAATCATCGTGATATAAAATATAGCTTAAGTTATCCCCTTCTGCTTCTAACCTATTCTGCTTGGCTACAATAGTCATTTTGTCTTTTGTCATCATCCAACAGCCGCCTATAGGAGGTTTGTAGCTTATCCCATTATGTTCAAAGACGTAGTCATTCTCTGGAAAATATTCAGGTTTGCGTTGTGAGACTAACCTATAAACCTTACTTCCAATAGGGAGGGTAGAAAGATTCAATGATTCGGCTTTTGTCAGTTTTCGTCTTATTCCATCCGGCAATTCAATATTTGTCCATCTTGATTCAAATGATGGTTCAGTCTTTCTATACAAGTGACGGAATTTGATATTTTCCTTGTTTTTTGAATACCAAAGAATATAATCAGCCATACCTTCAAGAAGTTTAGCGCCAAGAGGCATTAATCTTTTTCGAAATGGTACAAGTCCACAAAAATTTCCTACCCCAAAAACCTCATCCATCAGGTTCCTGACCAAATGCACATTCTCATCGCTTATCTGCACAAAGATGCTGCCGCTTTCGTGCAGCAGGTCCCTTGCCAGCAGGAGCCTGTCGCGCAGATATGTCAAATAGGAATGGATGCCAAGCTCCCAGGTGTCCCGAAATGCCTTTATCATCTCAGGCTCGGCGGTGAGGTCTTCGTCCTTGCCGTCCTTCACATCTCTCTTGTTCACAAAGGGCTGAAAGTTGGAACCGTACTTGATGCCGTAGGGCGGGTCGAAGTAGACCATCTGCACCTGACCGGCAAGACCTTCTTTTTCGATTAAAGAATTCATCACCAGAAGAGAGTCACCGGCGATCAGCCGGTTAGACCAGTTGTGACGGTGTTTATAAAACTCTATCGCCTCACGAAGCGGCGGGTTTTCTCCGGAAGTTCCGAACATCGAAAGCTGCTCATAATTGGACCCGTTCTTTTTTCTGACAGCCTGAATGATCGTGCGTGGGTCTATGCGCTCGTGGACGTGAAGCGATACCGTCGGAACTTCAAATGAGGTATGTTCGGCCTTGCCGGCCCACTGCAAAGAAGGGTCCAAATGCGGATCATAGGCATATTTCTTCCTGCCGGTATCTTTGTCCGTCTCCGGGGTGACAAGGCCCACCGGCGGGTTGTTTAATCTGTCCTTGCCCTTGTGCTCATACTGCTCTATCGGCTTCTTGTCGGACTTCCTAACCTTCGCCAATTAAATCCCCCCATTTCAAACAGACGATCCATGTCGCGGCCTCGCTATAAAACCCCTTAATAATAAAAACTTCCACGGGTTTTATCAATGGGAAAAGACAGCCCTCGGCAGAAACCTTCGGTTGTGAGAGCATCCACGGTCATGTTGAGAGCATAATGCTGACCTTCGTTCCCCTGCCCGGCGCACTCTCTATCTGCATGCTCCAGCCATGGGCTTTCACTAAGTGCTTGACGATCGCAAGCCCGAGCCCTGTCCCGCCCAGCTTGCGCGAGCGGGCAGGGTCAACCCGGTAAAAACGCTCGCCCAACCGGCCGACGTGCTTCAAGGGCACCCCTATTCCGGTATCCTCCACAAACAGAAAGGTCTTCTCGCCGACCTTGTCCATGCCGAACGTCACACCGCCTGTTTCGGTAAACTTGAGAGCATTGTCCACGAGGTTGGTCAATATCTGGATCAGCCGGTTTCTGTCGGCCCTGATCTCCATCACACCGGACCTGTTTACCGCCTCCAGGGAGAGGCCCCTTGATGCGGCCTTTTCCCTGAACAGTTCGAGCGCGTTCCCGAGCACGTCTTCGATATCCGTCATCGCCTTTTCGACCCTTATGACGCCCAGCTCGATCTTTGAGATCGTCATGAGGTCATCCACGAGGCTGTTGATGCGCTCGCTGTTCGCCTTGATGGTCCTGAGAAATCTGACGGCGTTTTCGCTGTCCCCAAGGGCGCCCTCAAGGAGCGTGTCGGCAAAGCCCTTGATCGCCGTGATCGGCGTCTTTATCTCGTGGGAGACGTTTGCGACAAAGTCCTTTCTGACCTGCTCGAGCCTTTCGATCTGGGTGACGTCATGAAATACGGCGACAAAACCCGAAAGCTCGTCCTTCCTGTAAAAAAGCGGCGAGACCCTGACGTTCAGATATTTTTCCTCCGGCGACTCTATCCTGAATGAGGTCATGCCCAGCGCAAGCTCACGGCGCACCCTCTCCACCAGGTCCGAGAAGTCGTGGTTTCTCACCACCTCCATGAACTGCCTGCCGGTCATGGGGACATCCCCAAAAAACTCCCTCGCAGAGGAGCTCGCCAGGGTTATCGCGCCCCTGACATCGATTATAAGGAGGGCGTCCGGCACGCTCCTGAGGACAACGTTCAGACGGTTCCTTTCCTCCTCGTTCTGCGCCATCATGCCCTGCAGTTTCTCGGACATGGAGGTGAGATTGTCCGCGATCTCGCTGAATTCTCCGGCGTTTTCGAGAAAGAGCCTCTTGTCTATCTCTCCCTTCGACAACGACCGTGAGAAATCGGTAATCTGCCTCAGAAGCCTCCTGAGATGATCTGCCTGCAATAACGAGAATGCCCACGTGACCAGCAATACGGCAAAGACGACGCCCACAATCTTCAGCCTGAGCAGGTTAACCGCGCCGTCGACCTGTGTGAGCGGCACGGCAAGCCTTATAAAGCCGCGTGTGTTTCCACCCTCGGACACCCTCCGCGCGACATAGAGGAAATCATGCTTCAGGGTGTCGCTGTACCGTATGGCAGCCCCTGCCCCAAAGAGGAGCGATTGCTCCACCTCCGTCCGGGTAAGATGGTTGTCCATGTTCGCGGACGGGGCGTCGGAATCCCCCAGGACCTTCCCGTCATCCGCTATGACGGTCACGCGCGCGGCCACGTCTTTTTTCAGCTCTTTGCAAAGATCGTCCAACCCGGCCCGGTTGAACGATATGTTTTTTGAGATAAGGCCTGTCTCGGCGGAAAGACCCTTCTTCAGATCGTCGATGTAATTTGCCCTGACCGTGGATGTGATATAAATCTCGATGACGAGACCCGCCGTTACCATGACGAAGGCGTACCAGATAAAGATCCTTCTGAAGATATTGGACCTCATATATCCTTTTCCACGTAGTAGCCGATACCCCTTCTGGTCTTGACGTACCTGGGGCGCGCGGGGTCATCCTCGATCTGGGTCCGGAGTCTGCGGATATGCACGTCCACGGTCCGGGGCTCGACCGCCTCATCCCGCCATATCGCATCGAGCAACTGGTCCCGGCTGAAGATCTTCCCCTTCCGCTCGGCAAGATACACGAGCAGTTTGAATTCAGTGGAACTGAGGGACAGGGGCTTGTCGTCCTTCGAAACCGTGTAGGTCTCCATGTCTATCGAAAGGTCTCCCAGTCTGATAATCCTGGTCACAGCCGGTTTCTCGTCGCTTCTTCTCAGGACAGCCTTCACGCGGGCAACGAGTTCCCTCGGACTGAAAGGCTTGGCTATGTAATCGTCAGCCCCTATCTCAAGCCCGAGTATCCTGTCCACCTCTTCCCCTTTGGCTGTCAGCATGATGATGGGGAGATTGCTCGTTTTGGGATCATTCTTGAGGATGCGGCAGAGCTCCATGCCCTGGATGCCGGGCAGCATCAGATCGAGAATGAGGAAGTCGTAATGCCCTTTCCGGATTTTGACAAGGGCCTCTTCGCCGTCCGAGGCGGATGAGACATCAAAGCCTTCTTTTCTCAGATTATAGGAGACCAGTTCGACGATGTCGGGCTCGTCATCCACCACCAGCACCTTTTTGGCAGGCATATCCTGGCTCCTCAGATTCTTTTCATGAGAGGATATTGATCCGGTGGGCTATGCAGCCCGCGCCGAAGCCGTTGTCGATATTCATGACAGCGATGCCCGGCACGCATGAGTTGAGCATCGCGAAGAGCGCGGTCAGGCCGCCGAGACTGGCGCCGTATCCCGCGGACGTGGGGACCGCGATGATCGGCTTTCCGGTCATCCCGCCGACAACGGACGGCAGCGCCCCCTCCATGCCGGCGGCTACGATGATCACCCGGGCCTTATTCATATGTCCTGCGTTATCCATCAGACGGTGCAGGCCGGCGACCCCGACATCGTGGACAGACCGGACGCGGCTGCCAAGATACGACGCGGTAACAGCCGCCTCATCCGCAACGCTGATGTCCGAGGTCCCCGCGGTCAGGATGAGGACGTTTCCCGTCTTCTTCCTTTCTCCGCCCATGGAGATCATGCCCGAAGCGGGATGAAAGACCGAGCCCCTGATCCCGAGGGAGCGGTGGATATCCTCCGTTGCCCTGGTGATGAGGAAACCCCCGCTTCCGCGGTGCAGGGACCGGGCTATTTCGACCACCTGATCCACAGACTTGCCGGCAGCGTAAATGACCTCTGGGATACCCAGCCTGAGGCGGCGATGATGGTCCACCTTGGCAAAGGAGATGTCCTCATAGGGGAGATGCTTCAGATCATTGAGGGCCTCGGCGACGGACAGTCGGCCTTTGCGGACCGCTGAAAGGACTTTTTTTATCGCATCGTCATTCATTTCAGAACTCAGACTTCAGCGTCCGGTTCATGAGCATGTTGACCGCCTTGGCAGGGGACTTTTCCTTGTAGATGACCTTGTAGACCTGCTCCACGATCGGCATCTCGGCGCTGTACCTGGCCCCCAGCTCAAAGGCGGAAAGCGCTGTTGCGACTCCCTCGGCAACGCTCTTAGTTGATGAGAGTATATCGCCCAGCTTCAGCCCCTGCCCCAGTTTGAAGCCCACGGAGTAGTTCCTCGAAAGGGGACCTGTACAGGTGAGGACAAGATCGCCCAGGCCGCTCAACCCCGAAAAAGTCCTCTTGTCAGCCCCCATATGCTCACCCAGTCTGCTCATCTCCACTAATCCCCGCGTGATCAGGGCGGCCCTGGCATTGTGCCCGAGGCCGAGTCCGTCGCAGATACCTGATGCTATGGCGATAACGTTCTTTAGGGCCCCGCCCAGTTCAACGCCGAGCATATCCGTATGGGTATAGACCCTGAAGTACTGGGTGTTGAAAAGCTCCTGCAGCAGGAGCCCTGTCTCAGGGTCGCGGGAGGCGAGGGTAACGGCAGTCGGGAACCTCTTGATCACCTCCTTGGCAAAGCTCGGCCCCGAGAGGACAGCTCCAGCGCTGCCTGTGAGTTCATTGAGGATCTGGGACACGGTCATGAGGGTCCCGTGCTCGATGCCTTTTGAGGCGCTGATGATGATCGCGTCCTCATGGATATATTTTACAGCATCCGAGAAAACAGGCCGGACAAACTGGGTGGGCACGACGTTGACTATATACCGCGCCTTCCTGACCGCATCTTCCATGTCAGTGGTAGCCCTGAGGTTTTCGGGCAGGCGGACATCCGGCAGGTAGGACGTGTTGGCGCCCTCCCGCCTGATCTCTTCGGCAACCTCGGGCTCGAAAGACCAGAGGGAAACGTCATAACCCTTTTCGCAGAGAAGGCTCGCCAGGGTCGTACCCCAACTGCCTGCCCCTATAACAGCCACGTACCCCATTTATCCCTTCTTTCCCTTCTCGATCTTGGCCCAGGTGTCCTTGAGCGTAACTGTCCTGTTGAAGACAGGCCTGCCCTCGGAGGAATCCGCGTCCACGCAGAAATAACCGAGCCGCTCGAACTGGCAACCAAATCCGGGCAGCGCGTTCTTAAGCGACGGCTCCACATAACAGGACCTCAGGGTCTCTATGGACCCGGGGTTAAGGTCGTCAAGAAAATTTCCAGTCCCAGCGCCAAGCGCGGGCGTTTTGAAAAGATGCTCGTAGAGCCGCACCTCAGCCTCGACCGCATGTCCTGCTGAGACCCAGTGCAGAGTCGCCTTCACCTTGCGGCCGTCGGGAGAGTCTCCCCCCCTGGTGGCAGGGTCGTAGGTGCAGCGGAGTTCGACCACATCGCCCTTATCATCCCTGACAACGCCGGTGCAGGTGATAAAGTATGCGTATCTCAGCCGTACCTCGCGGCCGGGCGCGAGGCGGAAGAACTGCTTAGGGGGGTCCTCCCTGAAATCGTCCTGTTCAATATACAGGACGCGCGAGAAGGGAATCTTTCTCGTCCCCATGGCCGGGTCCTCGGGATTGTTGACAGCATCCAGCTCCTCGGTCTGTCCCTCGGGATAGTTCTCGATGACAACACGGAGCGGCCGCACCACCGCCATCTTCCTCGGGGCTTTCAGGTTGAGGTCCTCGCGTATGCAAAATTCAAGAAGCGCCATATCGACCACGCTGTCTCTCTTGGCGACGCCGATCCTCTCGCAGAAATTCCGGATAGCCTCAGGCGTATAACCCCTCCTTCTGAAGCCGGCGATGCTCGGCATCCTGGGGTCGTCCCACCCAGTTACATGTCCCTTCTCGACCAGCGTGATAAGCTTGCGCTTGCTCAGCACCGTATGGCTGAGATTGAGCCTCGCGAATTCGATCTGCCGGGGGTGGTAGAGTTTCAGTTCATCGAGGAACCAGTCATAGAGCGGACGGTGATCCTCGAACTCAAGGGTGCAGATGGAATGGGTGATCCCTTCAACGGAGTCGGAGATGCAGTGGGCATAGTCGTACATGGGATAGATGCGCCATGAGTCGCCGGTCCGGTGGTGCGTCGCCCGCATGATGCGGAACATCACCGGGTCGCGCATATTGATGTTGCCCGAGGCCATATCGATCTTCGCCCTGAGCGTGCGCGATCCGTCCGGAAACTCCCCTGCCTTCATCAGGCCGAACAGGTCGAGGTTCTCCTCAACAGAGCGGTTGCGGTACGGGCTCTCCCTGCCCGGCTCTGTCAGGGTGCCGCGGTATTCGCGCATCTCGTCAGCGGAGAGGTCGCAGACATAGGCCTTTCCGATCTTTATCAGCTCAACCGCGCATTCATAGAGCTTCCCGAAATAGTCTGACGCGTAAAAGAGCCTCTCCTGCCAGTCAAAGCCGAGCCACCGGACGTCCTCCATGATCGAATCAACGTATTCGACCTCTTCCTTGCTGGGGTTGGTGTCGTCGAAGCGGAGGTTGCAGAGCCCTCCGAACTCGGCGGCAAGACCGAAGTTCAGGCAGATGGACTTGGCATGGCCGATGTGGAGATACCCGTTCGGCTCGGGAGGGAAGCGGGTATGCACGCGTTTCCCGTACTTGTTCGTCTCCATGTCCCGGGTTATTATCTCCCGGATAAAATGCGACGGTTTCGGCTCTTCAGTACCGGCCATGGATTCTTCCTTTTCCTGGAATGAGTATATGACTGACAAATTCAGTTCATTTTACCACAGAAACCGAACTTAATAATCAAGTGCATGGAGGGACGCCGGATTGTGAAATCCCCCCTGTCCCGCGTCCCAACCTGCCATCCCAATTCTTAATTGACACAATTCTTTCGTATAGTTGACAACACCTTTAAGTGTTGATACCCTGTAGCTATCCGCCCAGGAGTCGGCATCATAACAAAGGGGCGGGATAACGACCTATGGGATTTGGCGCGTGGGAGCAATGAGATGGCGGCCAAGCTGAAGGCATCCTATACATCTGTGGAGAATTCAGAGAGGGAAATTACCGAGAAAAAGCGGGCTGAGATTGAACAATTCAGACTTTTGAATATAGTTGAAAAAAGTCTGAACGAAATATATATCTTTGATTCTGAAACGCTGAAGTTCGACTATGTGAATCAAGGCGCACTGCAGAACAGCGGTTATACGCTTTCCGAAATGAGGAATATGACGCCGCTTGATATCAAGCCGGAATTCACCGAGGCGATGTTCAGGGAAACGGTCCGGCCGTTAATAAAGCAAGAAAAAGAAAGACTTGTTTTTGAATCAATCCATAGAAGAAAAGACGGAACTTATTATCCGGTCGAAGTTTATCTGCAGCTGAACAGACAAGACGATAAAAGCGTGTTTTTTGCCGTAATAAACGATATCACCGAGCGCAAAAAAGCGGAAGAAAAACTACGGCAGAGTGAACGCAACCTTGCAGAAGCCGAACGCATAGGCAATACAGGAAGTTGGGATTATGATGTTGCTTCGGATACCGCAGTCTGGTCCGAAAACATGTTTCGGATATTCGATGTCGATCGGGAGCTGCCAAGAGAATTGGTATTCAAGCAGTTTGTAGAGACTCTGGTTCATCCAGCTGATCGGACACATATCCTTTCCGCATTGCAGGATGCCTTGACCGGCAAGCGACCGTACGATCTTGAATATAGAATAGTCAAGAAAGACGGAAGCATCAGACACATTCACGCACTTGCTGAGACTTTACGCGATGAACAGGGAAAAGTAATCCGCATGATCGGGAAGGTCGAAGACATTACCGATCGCAAGCATCTGGAAACCCAACTCCGTCATGCCCAGAAGATGGATGCTGTCGGCGCGCTGGCAGGTGGCATTGCGCACGATTTAAACAATATCCTCAATGTCATAATCGGGTATGGCACGATGGTGATGGACACGATGGAAGCCGATAGTGTTTCGAAAGGACGGATGAATGAGGTGCTTGCCGCTGCCGAGAGGGCTGCGGTTCTCACCAAAAGACTTCTTACCTTCAGCAGAAAACAGCTTGATGAAGTCAAGCCTATTGATATCAATGAGTCCGTCATCGGCATCCGGAAACTGCTTGCCGGGATTATCGGCGAAGACATCGATTTTCAGTTGGACCTTGAAAACCGAAACCTGGTAGTGATGGCGGATGCCGGGCAGATAGAGCAGGTCCTGATGAACCTTGTTGCAAACGCCAGGGATGCGATGCCGAACGGCGGACGACTGATGATCGGCACAGGCCTTCAGGAAATAGATGATGAATATATCGCGGCAAATGGATATGGGACCCCAGGCGTGTATGCTCTTATCACAGTTGCTGATACAGGGTGCGGAATGGATACGGAAACTCAGAAGAAGATATTCGAGCCTTTTTATACGACAAAAAGCATGGGAGAAGGAACAGGGTTAGGCCTTGCCATCTCCTACGGAATAATCAAACAGTATAATGGATACATCAAGGTCTATAGCGAACCGGGGAACGGCACTTTATTTAAAATATATCTGCCTCTCCTGGAAGAAGCGGCATCCCTGGAGAAGAAGACAGAGGCCTCTGTCTCTGTCAAAGGCGGAAATGAGACGGTCCTCGTGGCCGAGGACGATGCTTCCATGAGGAAATTGACAAGGATAGTTCTGGAGTCATTCGGCTACAGTGTCATTACCGCAGAAGATGGAGAAGATGCGATCACAAAATTTATGGAAAACAGGGATAGGATCGACCTCGCTGTGCTTGACATGATCATGCCGAAGATGAATGGGAAAGAGGTCAGTGAGGCGCTCAGGAAAATGAACCCCCGGATAAAGATATTCTTTGTGAGCGGATATACAATGGCCATTATCAAAAACAAGGAACTGACAGAATCCGGTTTTGACTTCATCCATAAACCTATCAGGCCGCAAGACCTCTTGATAAAGGTGAGGGAGGTCCTGGATAAGTGAAGGAAAAGATACTTATCGTCGACGATGAGGAGACCAATCTCAGGCTGCTCGCCCAGTGGCTCATCCCATTGGGCTATGATATTGAACTCGCCTCAGACGGGAAAGAGGCGGTGCAGAAGACCATGGTTAACAGGCCGGACCTGGTAATCCTCGATATCATGATGCCGGTTATGGACGGCTACGAGACATGCAGTCTTATTAAAGCGGACCCGGAGACAAAAAACATACCGGTAATTATGGTGACCGCTCTTCACGACAGGGAATCAAAATTAAAAGGTCTCTCTGCCTCGGCGAATGATTTTCTTTCCAAACCCATCGATCAGACCGAATTGACTATACGCGTCAAAAACCTTCTCAAGATAAAGGCTTTCGAAGACTTTATGCTCAGACACAATCAGATACTTGAGAAGGAGGTTCGTGAAAGGACCCGCGATCTTAGAAATATGAGCAACGAGATGGTGCGAAAGTTGACGGCGACAGCCGAATTCCGGGACACGGACACCGGCGCTCATATATCGAGGATAGGGCTTTATTCCAACAAGATCGCGGAGGCTATGGATATGCCGATGGACTTTACTGAGTTGATAACCTTTGCGAGTCCTCTGCATGACATAGGGAAGATAGGGATTCCGGACAGCATACTGCTGAAGTCGGGACCTCTTACCAAAGACGAATTTGAGATCATGAAGACGCATTCCGCTATCGGAGAGAAGATACTCTCAGGCTCAACCTATCCCGGAATTCAAATGACCGCTTCCATCGCATTAAATCACCACGAACGGTGGGATGGCGGGGGATATCCGAGAGGGCTTAAAGGTGAAGAGATCCCCATTGATGGAAGGATAGTCATGCTCGTTGACCAGTATGACGCGCTACGGTCTCAAAGACCCTACAAGCCGGCATTTGACCATCACGAAACGTTCAAGATTATAACAAAGGGTGACGGAAGGACCATGCCGGAACACTTTGATCCGGCGGTCCTCAAGGCGTTTATAGGAATTGAGCCCTTGTTTGAGGAGATTTTCGATCAGCATCAGTAACGACAAGGACGCAGTGTCTTTTCTCCTCTGAGCGACCCACCTATCCGCGCTCCTTTCCGGACTTTCTCCCCGCAGCGACGACCCTGTTTCTTCCGGCGTTTTTTGCTTCATAGAGAGCGGCGTCGGCCATCATGATCGCCTGCTGCGGATGACTCTTGCCGCTTTCCCACATATAGACCCCGGCGCTGATCGTGATGCCGATATCTTCCCCCTCAGATGTCTTGAAGGGAGTTCCATTTACCGCGGCCCTTACCCTTTCCGCGGCGGTCATGGCCGACCGCTCGTCTGTGCAGGGCATCAATATAAGGAACTCCTCTCCGCCGTACCTGAAGACCAGGTCTGCGCCGCGTACGGTGGCCGATATAAGAGACGCCATTTTCGAGAGGACCAGGTCCCCCGCAGAGTGGCCGTGATTGTCGTTGACAGACTTGAAGTGGTCGATGTCGACCATTACGATCGAGAGCGGGAAAAGGTACCTCTCTGACTTCTTGACCTCAATAGTAAGGTATTCATGCAGGTATTCTCTGTTGTAAAGGCCCGTAAGGTGATCGGTGATGGCCTTCCTGAGGGCCTCCGCGCGGCTTTCCCTGAGCCATTTCTGCATCCTCGACCTCTTCAGCAGGGCCTTTACTCTCAGGATGAGCTCCTCCGTCCTCACCGGTTTGATCAGGTATTCGTCGGCGCCGTTCTCTATCCCGTTCATCCTTGTTTCCAGGTCGTCAGCCATCGTGGTGATGACCACCGGAGTGTCGGGGTCAGCATTCCTGAATCTCTTGAGGACTTCGAGGCCGTGCATGTCCTGGAGAAAGAGATCCAGAATAACCACATCCGGCCTCCTTTCAACCATGTGACTCCAGGCGCTGGCCCCATCGGCCGCAACCACCGTGTGAAAAGAATCTCGTTCAAAGATGGCCTGCATCATCTTCGCGGTGGACGCATCGTCCTCGACTATGAGTACCTCCGCCTCTTCCTGAGCAGCGCTGCCGGCCGGCAAGCCGCCTCTCCCCTTGACCCATTCGGAAAGGCGCTTTATCTTGAGGAGGTTTCTGATGCGGGCCGCAAGTTCCACCATGTTTACGGGCTTGGTCAGGAATTCGTCGGCCCCGGCCTCGAAGCCTTTGGATATATCCTCCGGCCTGTCGAGGGCCGTCACCATAACAATGGGGATATGGGAGGTCAAAGGGTCTCCTTTCAGCCTGCGGCATGTCTCATAGCCGTCCAATTCCGGCATCATGATATCGAGAAGGATCAGGTCAGGGGGAAGGGACCTTACCTGCGCGAGGGCCTCCATGCCGTTGCAGGCAGCGTCAAAGGCGTAGCCGCATCCCGAGACCATGGCGGACAGGACCTTTACGTTCACTGCTTCGTCGTCCACGATAAGTATTTTTGCGCCGCCTGCGTTGTCGATCTCTTCAATCAATTTCCAGGTTCTCCCTTCTGAGCGGACGGAATAAGGAAGGCGAATCTGCTGCCTTCTCCCTCGCTGCTCTCAACCCATATCATCCCGGCGTGAAGCTCCACGAACCGCTTGCAAAGGCTGAGGCCCAGGCCCGTGCCGGAGTATTTTCTCGTCAGGCTCGTCTCTATCTGCCGGAAGGGCTGAAAGAGTCCCCTCTGATCTTCCTCTAATATGCCGATGCCGGTGTCGGTGACCGAGATCTCGACAAAGTCTTCGCATGTGGAAGCGAACTTGAGCAGGTGATCGAGGGTATCGTCGCTGACGGCACCGGCGCCGGCCTCGGCTTCCTTCAGTCTTGCCCTGTCCCACCAGCAAGCCTGCACACGGACGGCTCCCCCGTCGGCTGTGAACTTGAAGGCATTGCTGAGAAGATTCACTATGACCTGCTTGATCTTCCGCCTGTCAGCAACCACGGCCTTCTGCTCCACGGCGGACTCCATGGAAATCCCGTGTTTCAGCGCCTTTTCCTTGAACATGACCAGTGAGCCCTCGACAACCTCTTTGAGGTCGAAGCGGCTGAGATCGAGGTCCATCTTGCCGGCCTCTATCTTTGAGAGGTCCAGGATGTCGTTGATGAGGGTCAGGAGGTGCTGGCCGCTCCTGTAGATGTCTCCCATAAACTCCTTCTGCTTTTCGTTGATCTGCCCAACTATGCCGACCATGATGATCTCGGAAAACCCCATGATCGCATTCAGCGGGGTCCTGAGCTCATGTGACATGTTCGCGAGAAAATCCGACTTCGACCTGCTGGCCGACTCGGCTTCCATTCTTCTCAGTTCCAGCTCCTTATTGACCGCCTGCAGCTCGACGTTCGCATCCTCTATTTCCCTTGTCCTCTCGCGCACCCGCGCCTCGAGCCCCTCCACCAGTTGAACATTTTCTATCGCCGTGGCTGCCTGGTTGGCGAAAAGCTGCAACAGTTTGACCTTATCGGGGGTGAAATAGTCGGGGTCGCCGCCGTAGAAGTTGAGCACGCCGATACATACATCCCTGGTGAGGATCAGGGGGACAGCAAGCCTCGAAACATAGCCTCGTTTCGCTGCCTCGGTCCTCCAGGGTTCGAATTCCCGAGAGTCTACCAGCATCCCGCACGGTTGCTTTGTCTTTATCGCAATGCCGGACGGTCCCATTCCGGAAGGGGCGTCGTCCCATGTGACCCGTATAGTCGACAGATATCCGTCTTCATGTCCGGCGTGGGCAACGGGCCTCACGTCATG
>JAKAGF010000031.1 GCA_021825805.1 Nitrospirota bacterium | reverse complement strand
GTTTATCTTTTTAACACATTATACCCCCTCTGTCAAGCGATGCGTCCGTTCCGGCAGGTTATTTTCTGCAGGCAGCGGCTATATTGATGTAGAACCTGCCGAAACGGTCTCCCTGCCTGTCCATGAGGGTCAGGAGGGGGTGCAGAAAAGCCGCCTGAAAGGGCAGGGCATGAAAGCCTTTGTATGCGATGACGGAAAAGCCGGCTGCCTCCAGTTTTTTCCTGAGACGGTCGTACCCGACCCAGTTTTCCATGCCCTCATAGGGGCGAACCTTCAGGGCGTTGGCGAGCACACATGACCATTTCCAGAAACGGTTGGGAACCGTCAGCGCCAGGATGCCGCCCGGCCTCAGGACGCGGTACAACTCGCTGACAGCGTTGTATGGCGCCGGCGTATGTTCTATCACCTCCGTCGATACGATGATGTCAAAGGAGTTGTCTTCAAAGGGCATCTGCAGCACAGAACCGATGATCCTCTCTGTCTCGCATTTTTCAGCGACCTTTGCAAGGAGCCTTTCCCCTATATCCATGGAGGTGACTGCCGCGCCCCTCTCGGAGGCAGCCAGGGAAAAATGGCCGGTCCCGCATCCGGCGTCAAGGAGCCTTTTGCCCCTGATCTCCCTGGGAAGGAGTTCGTTGAAGACGATATCGAGACGCCGCCGGAGGTCGTACCGGTTCATCTTCCGGTCGAATTCCTCCGCAAAGTCATTGTAAAAGAGGGCGGTGTCTCCCGCCTTCTTCAGCGGTTTACTCATACTCATCCGGTCTGTTCCCTTCTCCGCTGAAGCCCCCGGCATCCCCGATGAAGTAGAGGGGCCGCATCTTCACCTGCTCATATATCCTGCCGATGTATTCCCCGACGATGCCGAGAAACAGGAGTATGGTCCCGCCCAGCAGGTTGATGGTGACAAGGAGCGATGTCCAGCCGACCTGCAGGTTCTGGGGTCGTATGAACCAGATGACAACCGCATAGAGGGCATAGGAGAGAGCCCCGAAGAAGATGATGGTCCCCAGTACCGCGCTGATGCGCAGGGGTATGATCGAGAAGGAGGTGAGCCCGTCCAGGGCGAAGTTGAACATCTTTCTGAGGGTGTATTTAGATTTCCCGGCGTGCCGCTCTTCCGGCAGGTAACTCAGCTCGCACGTCCTGAATCCCATCCACGACACCATGCCCCGTATAAAGCGGTGGACCTCGCGGAAACGGAGAAACGCGCTGAGGGCGTTACGCGACAGAAGGCGGAAGTCCGCTGAGTTGGGCCGTACCGGCGTTGCGCTGAGACGATTGATGACGCGGTAAAAGGCCCTTGCGGTGAGCCGCTTGAACACGCCGGCGCGGGGGTCTTCCCCGCGTATCGCCTGGACGACTTCAAACCCCTCCTCCCACTGCTTCACCATCTCAGGCAGAAGGGAGACAGGGTGTTGCAGGTCGCAGTCCATCGTGATGACCGCATCTCCGGCCGCGCGTTCAAGCCCGGCTGTCAGCGCAGCCTGGTGGCCGAAGTTCCGAGAAAGAGCGAGCCACTTTACGCGGGGATCTTCCCGGCGGAGCGACTTCAGGATTTCAAGGGTGTTGTCAGTGGAACCGTCGTCAACAAATATGATCTCCCACTCGTAGCCCGACATGCGGTCTTTGAGTATGTCACGGACACGTGTATAGAAAACCCGGACAACAGCCGACTCGTTGTAAGCAGGGGTGACGAGCGATATGCGTTTCGTGCGACCTGTTTCGAGCATTATCAGGCCCTATTTTACCATACCGGGCCGTTTGGGGAAGAGAAGATATGATAGACGAGAAGGTTTGCAGAAGGACCCTCGGTCCCCGGGCCGGCCTTGTCATGAGCCGGCCGCAGGGCACAAGGAAATGGGGCGGATATCAGTCTGCGGCCTTACGGCAGGTGCAGGGTCAGCACCCAGTAGTAAGGCGAGCCCCCGGTAGGATAAGCGATGTTATAATACGCGCCGGTGAGAGAGCCGGTGAACTGGGTGATATTGGTTATTGCGCCCATGCCCTTTCCTGTGCCGTAGGAATACGAGCCGTTCAGGGTGAAGTTGTACCAGGGCGCGGGAGCTGTTTCGAGTTCAACCATGTGCAGGTTGTGGAAGCTCTGTGAGCCTGGGGCCAGCGTGTAGGGGGCCAGGGCGTCAAAGGTAGTAAAATAGTGGCCTACTTTAACATCAGATGTATTGTAGACGTCGCCATAGCAGGTATTCCTGTATCCTACCGTGCCGGAGGTGCCGGACGTATTGCACGGGCCAAGCATCAATTTGTAGATCACGTCCGCTGCCATGGCGGGCGCAGACAATGCCAGTACAACAACTGCAATCATCAGAAGAAACAGACTTTTCTTGATCATACTCCCTCCTCGGTAATGGTTTTTCGCTCCGCCCTCGTCAGTAGTGTATCAGGGGACCTTTGTGGTGTCAATAACAAAGTCTCGGCAACACCCGCCTCAATTCGGTTGCGACTACGCGCTGTGGCTGCGACGGTTTTTTGTGGTACAATCATCTCGATCTTTTCACAGGAGAGGTGACGATGATTATCCGGCAGGCCCGGGACGCCGACGAAGAAGGGATAAGGTCCCTTTTCAAGGCCTCTTTTCATAATGAGTTGTCCCATCAGGAATGGGAATGGAAGTACAGGAGGTCGTACCTTGGCAGTTCGGCCTTTGTGGCTGAGGACGACGGTACGATCGTGGCCCATTACGGCGGGTTCAGGATGCGGTTCTGGAACCGGGGCAGGACCCACGACGTGTATCAGGGCTGCGATGTGATGACCCACCCTGCGTACCGCGCCCGGCTTTTTGCCAGGAAAGGCATCATCGTCAGGACGGCCGAGGCATTCTACGAAGCGAATCCGATGGAGCTCATCTTCGGCTTTCCTTCAGAACGGCATGCGCGGCTGATGACGCTCCAACTGAAATGGGAGCCGCATTTGTTCATAACCATCCTGAAGAAAGAGACTGCCGGCGCAGCGCAGCGAAGGAGTCTCATCCTGAGGGCTGACCAGGGCTGGGAGCGCATCGGGCCTGAGGAGCTCGACAGGGTCTGGAGGGAGACGAGGGGGGGGAAGGAAGTCACCATAGACAAGGGAAGTCCGTACCTGCACTGGCGGTACCGCGACAATCCGCGAGGCGGATACGAACTGCTCGGCTTCCGGGGCGTCCTCGGGAAGCTGAAGGCATTTGCGGTCATCCGCGCGCTGGGAGAGGAGCTTTCAGTCCTGGACCTCTGTGTTCCCGTGTCCGCACATTTCAGCCGCGTGTTGAATTCTCTTGAGCGGGTCGCCTTTGAGCGGGGAGTAAGGAGTATCAGCGTCTGGATGAACCCCGTGGACCGGGACTTCGCCAGCCTCCGGGCATCAGGCTATGTCTCTGAAAGAGGGATTCCGTATACCCTGAGGGTATTTGAAGGTTCAGGGATCGCCGCTCCCCTGTTTCTTGAGCGGTACCACTACAGCAAGGGCGATTACGACGCCGCCTGATCAGGGCCCCATATAGCGGGGACCGCCGATGAGACCGCCTCCCCCCCCTCCCCATGCGGGCTGCGGTGTCCGCTGGGGCGTTGCGGGCGTCGGCATCGCGGCCTGCGGGCCTGCCTGCGATATCGACCCAGGGCCGCTTACAGGGACGCTCGGCTGCGTCAGCGGCTGCAGGGGCATCGGCGCCGCCGGCGCATGAGGCTGACCTGCCGGCGCATAAGGCGCATAGGCTGTTGCCGGAGGCGCCCCCGCGCCTTCCCGTGTCTTGGCATGCTGTGGGTCGGATAGGGAGAGCGCAATTCTTTCCTCACCGCGTACCATGACTACCCGGTTGGCCTCCACTTCCATGAGCGTAAAGCCGGACAATGTCTCACCCTGCCTGAGGGCGGTCTGCTTCTTTCCCCTGGCCGGCGAACTGACAGGCTGCTTCTTGTCTTCGAGATAGGCGATCCTCACGTCCCCGGTCTTGATGATGCCGTAGAGGACGAAATCAGGCTTGGGCAGGGGCGCTGCCGCTGCATCCTTCTTCTCCACGGGTATCTTTCGCTCCGGGTGGAAGAGGTTTTGTTCCGCGATGATCATATAATCAGCCGGAAAGGGGCTCTTTGTCTCTATGGGCTTTACGTCCGCTGCCGGTTTTGCGGCAGCGGACTTCTTCAGCGCCGGCAGGTTTGCCTTTGTCATGGCAGCGCCGAAGAGCGGCGCGAATGCTCTCGCAGCGGCGAAGATGAGGACTGCCGCCAGGAGGAGATTGAGCACGTTGAAATGGCTGAGGATGCGGCGGACTTTCATGCTATTTCCCCCCGGTCAGGGCGGCGACATCCAGTTTGATCATCAGGTCTTTCGGCTCCCTGAAGTTCCTGACGCGGGTGTCGAGTTCCTTCACCACGAGATACGGGGTGCGTGTCTCAATGGAATAGAGGATGTCGCTTAGGGCGCGGGGATCTGGCAGCACCGCATCTATGCTGATGCTGATTACCTTGAACCTGCCGAGGTCCTCCGGTTTCCCCACCCGCTCGCTTGATATCGAGCCGCCTCTTCCGGTGACGATTCCCTTGACCGTCTCCTGGAGCGCGGCGGCAGAGAGAGAAGGGGTCAGGCCCTCGACGAGCTTTGCGTTGTCCGCCTGCCGTTCCTCCTTCAGCGAGACGATGCGCTTGTCGAGAGCGGGTTTTTCGGCTATGAGGGCGACATATTTTTCGAGTATCCGCATCTTGACCGTTTCATCTTCGAGCGCGGAGGCCATATCCGTCCTGACCCGCAGGTATCCGTAGCGGTAGGTGAAGATCCCCAGGAGCAGGATCATGAGCGGGATGCTGATGATAAGAGTCCTACTTTTTTTCACCCTTTGGTTTTTCCTCTTTTGGTTTCTCTTCGTTTTTCCTGGCGCCCCGGATCTCCATCTTGATCATGAACCGGTCTGAATTCATCCGCGCGTCCCTGAAGGTCGGCGAGGCGAACTCCACCTTCTTGAAGTACTGCGACGCCTCCAGCTTCGGCAGGAGTTCGGTCGCCGAAGAGGCATAGCCCTCCAGTTCGACGGTTGTCTCGGTTATCCGCGTCCGGGTGAGCCAGGTGCTCTTGGGAAGGACCGTCGTCAATTCCCGAAGGAGGTTGATCGTCATGGCCTTGTCCTGCCTGAAGCCGTCGATAAGGCCGATTTCCGCGGCAATGGCGTCAGCCTCTTTTTTCATGGCCTCGACCTTCCTGACCTCGTCCTTTCTCGACGCTATCTGGCGTGATATCTCCCTGATCTTCCGCTCCTCGAACCGCAGTGGCGCCACCATATAGAAGATCCAGAGGCCGGCAAGACCGCAGAGGAGGGCGATGGTAAGCGCTGCCGGGACTTTCCGGCGCGGTTCGAGACCCTTCCGCAGAAGGTTGAGGCCCCGTGATTTCGGCTGTAGGGACTGCAAAAGGGCTCCTGCCGCGGCAAAGGGGACCTCGCGGGGAGGGGTGGAAAACCTGATGCCCGGATCAGGCGCGGCGAGCATCTTCACCGGCATGCGGACCTTGAGTTTGAACAGCTCGGCCAGGGTCTGCCGTGTATCCTTCAGCAGCGCAAAGACCGCCGGATTGTATCCCTGCTTCTTTGCATGGTCTACGAGGGCCTCCAACTCGGCGTTGATCACCTCGACCATTGCAGCCTCCTCACCAGAGGGAAAGCTGCCCGAAGAGGTCTGCACAGGCAGGCCCGCGGCGAAGAGGCCGGCCTCATACCCTCTTGCGTCAGCGATCATCACCAGCGAGTCGTCTGAGCCGGACATGCGCCGGCAGAGGGTCCCGACGCCGGCCAGACTGACTGTCAGCCGCTCGACGGTGAATCCCTTCTCAGTCAGCGCCCTGATATAGGGTCTTACCGCATCAGCGCGCGCCGCCATGACAAGGAGGGTGAGACGGCCGCCGGTTTCCTTCAGCACAGCAAAATCATAATAAGCGTCATCAGCGCTGAACGGAGTTATCCTGTCAAGTTCATACGCCACGACCTCGGCAATGTTTTCCCTGATGGTTGAAGGGAACTCCGCCGTTGTGACGACAGCCCAGGACTTGGGGATGCTCAGGGTGACGCCCGGCCGGGCTGCTCCCAGTTCGTTTGCAGCCAGGACGAGGGAAGCTGCCGCTTCCTCAGGCTCTGGGAATTTGCCTTCAGCGAAAGGGTAGGCCCTGACGCCCCGGACAGTTACCCGCGAGAAGAGCACGGCGCCGAGGGCCACGGAAAGCCTCCCCTTTTCGAGTACAACGGCAAGGCTTTTCCCCGGAAAAACAGCGTCATCAGCAGCGCTGAAGAAGAGGCCGCGCAGCAGCGGCCGTCCAACCCGCCGGGCCTGCGCCGCGGAACGGGAGGCGAGGTCTGCCAGTCTCCTGAGATCAAGCGTTCCCGTCATCATCATTGCGTTGCCGCGGGGCTCTTGTAATAGAGATAGCGGAAATTATTCTTGGCGTCTATGGAGACTGTTGCCTTGATCGCGTATCCTGTGGTATCCGTACCCTTCATTCCCTTTGACGTGACGGTAAAGACGCCGCCTGTGCTCAGGCCTGCAACGTCTATATACGAAGACATCTGGCTGTATGACTGGCCGATTATTCCCATCATGTCCTGACCGGTGAGTTCCCTCGCCTCCCGCAAGGCGAGGATGGCATCGGCTGCATCAGTGGTCATGCCCGGCACCGCCAGCAGCACCTCCTTCGGAGCGGCATTCACGTTGATCCTCGTTGATCTCGAATAGACCGTAAGATAATCGATGACGCCCTTTTTTTCCCCTCCGCCATAGAGTATCTGGGGAGTGACCCCTTTCACCAGGAGGAGTTCTTCCAGTGTCTGAAAATCAGCGTTTCTCGGCTTGTACGGCGTCGGCAGCGACATGTAGTAGTCGCTTTCAGCGCCATGAAGCCGCACCAGATCGTCCGCATCCCGCCAGTCCCCGATGGAATCGACAATAGTATCGACTTCTTCCATCGAAAGGCCGAGATTTGCGAATAGATTTCTTAATATTAACTCAGGGGTAGTGTTAATGTCCACCTTGCCGGATTCATTCATAATGCTGACGACGAAGGAGCCGTTGTCAGCGGTAACCGGGTACGCGGTCCCGTCGGTCTTCCAGACGCCGGACGTTTCCGTTGCCGGAGCCGAGGCATTGGTCTTGCGGTAGATGATCTCCATGAGCCCCCTCTCAATGCCTCCCTCCGCGAGAAATTTTTTTTCCACCCCTTCCCTGAAAGAGATGGCCGCGTATGTCTCGGAGCGGGTCGTGTAGGAGAAGGACAGGACCGTCACAGTCAGCACCGCAAGGATCCACAGGACCATCAGGAGGGCGACGCCGCCGTCCGGCCGCTTCCCGCAGCCGCCCCTGGGCCGGACAGGTCCTATGTAACGGTCAATAGCCACGCTTGATATCAAACCAGAGATTTGCGGGATTGGGAGCAGACGCGGGCTGGTCCTGCGAGGCCCAGACCCGCATCGGTATGACGATGGCAAGGTCCCGCCTGTTGTCCACCAGATGGAGCCTGATTTTTTCAGGCGTTGAGGCGGTTTCTTTCCACGCGTCCACCCAGCCGCCCTTTTCATCAGTGGGCCCTTTGTAAAAATACTCGAAATAGATATCGTCGAGGGGGTTGAAGAGGCTCGTTTGCCTGGTCGTCTCCGTGCCCACGACGTTCTCGGTCACTGCGATAAATTTCTTGCCGCCTGTATCCGTTTCAACGGCGTATCTCACCACCACGTACCCTTTTTCGCCGCCCCAGATCGAATAATTGGAGGAGAACTGCAGTGATCCTTTTTCCCCCTTGAAGTAGTATTTTTTTTCAGCCTGTTCGTCGTAGGTGAGGGGTATATGCGACTGGACCTGGGAATTGATTATGCTCATGGAAGACCTGAGACGTTCGAGAGAATTGATCTTCTTCTCGCCCCGGTCAACGGTCTCGAAGCTCAGGCGCAGGGCGTTTGCCATGATCGCCACGACGATACCGATCAGCATGAAGGATATGAGCAATTCAAGGAGGGTGAACCCTTTCCGTGATCCCGCGACGCAGACGCGCTGTTTTCCGCCCGTCGTGTCTCTCATACGCGCCTGTTCACCAGCTTCATAGTCCTGAGAGTAAGGGTCCGCTCCCTGACCCCCTTTGTCCAGTGGACGGTCAGACTGATCCGGAGGAGCTGCACCGGCAGATTCTCTGTCCTCTCCCCGGCGACGGGGCTGACGGACGCATCGATGCGGTAGCCGTCATCGCTCACCTCGCTCCAGGAGCGTTGCGCGAGGTCGCTGTCATCCAGGATTTCCCTCATCTTCGCCTCAGCCCTGATGACCGCCTTAACGTAGTCGTCCGACGCTGCAAGGCCCTGGAGATTGGCGGAAAAGAGCTGGAGCACGACAACAACGGCCATCGCCATGATCGCCAGAGCAACGAGTATTTCGAGGAGTGTAAAACCCTGCTGCGCGGGATGTTGCCGCGTCATTTTATCACCACCGAACCGACCACAGGGTCAGCCGATATCTGCGCTGTCCTGTTCCTGTTCGAGAGGACGACAGTCCCCCCCTCGGCGCCCCCTGTTGAGGGGAATATGATCCGATATCTGCCGGTGGTGATCTCGCCGGCAATGGGGTCTATCACCTTGACCCGGATCGTCTCGGGCAGCGTCTTTTCCCCGCGTTTCTCAATGCCGTAGACGCGGTTGTCAAGGTCTATGACAAGGACCTGACTCGTCCCCTTCAGTTGGGCAAGAGAACGGGCGAGCCGCATCGCCGTGGACATCTCCCGCACCGTGGCGCTGAAGGCGCTCGAGGGAAGAGTGTTTGCAAACATGGCGGCTGAAAGCGAGAGGAGAAGGAGCATGAGGACCATGACGACGATGAGCTCAAGAAGGGTGAACCCCCTCTCGTCGCGCAGCGTCGCGCGCACGGTCATCGCCGGCCGGCAGGTCTTTTTCCCGATGATGCGTCCGCCCGCCATCTGCTAAAAGGGCAGGTTTGTTATGCTGAATATCGCCATGAGCATCGACATTACGATAAAGGCGATGACTAATCCCATGCCGAGGATCAGCGCCGGCTCCAGGAAACCCACGAACCGCTTGATCGCCGTCTTCAGGCCCTTCTCATAGGTGGCGGCCACCTTCAGCAGCATGGTATCGAGCTGTCCCGTCTCCTCGCCAACCTTGATCATCGAGAGGGCCAGAGGAGGAAAGACATGGGCGTTTGACAGGGGAACGGCAATGCCCTGGCCTTCCTTCGCCCCTTTGGAAACAGCGTCGATGGCTGACGCGATCACCTGGTTGCTGATAACGTCCTTTGCGTTATGGAGGGCCTGCAGGAGCGGAACGCCGCTCTTGAGGAGGGTGCCGAGCGTCCGGGTGAAACGGGCGGTCTCGATCTTCCTGATGACATCTCCCATGAGCCTGAGTTTAAAGGCGTCCCACCGGTATTTCCCCTCGTCGGTCTTCACGTAATTCCTGAAGACCTTCCATCCGGCCGCTGCCGCGAGGACGGCCATCCACCAGTAGGCCTTGAGGCCCGCGCTGAAGCCGATGATCAACTGCGTGCTGAAGGGAAGGGCTGTTCCCATCTCCGAAAAGATGGCGGAGAATTTTGGCAGCACGTAAATGAGGAGCACTGCGATGGAAAGCGCGCCTGTTGCGAGAAGGATGACCGGGTAAATCATCGCCGAGACGACCTGCTCCTTCAGTTCCTGGGCGGATTCGAGAAACTCATTGAGCTTGTCCAGCACCACATCGAGTACGCCCCCTGCCTCGCCTGCCCTGATCATGTTGACGTAGAGCCTTGGAAATACCTTGGGGTGCTTAAGGAGGGCATCGGAAAACGAGCTGCCCTCCCTGATGGACTTCAGCACCTCCTTGATCATCTGCCTCATCTCGCTGCTCTCCGATATCGACGAGAGGATGTTGAGGCTGCGGTCGAGGGGCAGTCCGGCGCCCAGCAGCGCCGAGAGCTCGGCAGTGAAGGTGAGGAGTTCTCCCTGGGACGACCGCAGGGAGAATCTCCGCGCGGTCCCTTCCCTGGGAGGGATTATCTTGAGGGGAATGACGCCCGAGTTCCTGAGCCGCTCGGCAGCGGATTTTTCATCCGTCGCCTCGATCACTCCCTCGACGATGGCGCCGTCTACGGATGTGGCCCGGTACGAATAGATGGCCACCTACACCTCCTGGGTGACCCGGAGCACCTCGCTCAGGGTCGTGAATCCTTCCCGTATCTTGTCGGTCCCGTCTTCAAGCAGGGTCCTCATGCCGCGCTGCCGGCCTGCCTCCCGCAACTGGTTGGCGTCGGCGCTCCTGAGGATGAGACCACGGATCGTATCGTCTATAGTGAGCAGTTCATATATGCCGAGCCTGCCGAAAAAGCCGGTGTGGGAGCAGTGCTCGCAGCCGGCGCCGCGGTAGAGGACCTCGCCGCCGGCGATGCCGAGTCTCGCCAGTTCCTCCCTGTCCGCGGCGGAGGGGTCAGGCGTCTTGCAGGAAGGGCAGATGACGCGGACGAGCCGCTGGGCGAGGATGCCGCGCACCGTGGAGGAGAGGAGGAAGTTCTCCACCCCCATGTCCAGGAGCCGGGTGATGGCGCTCGGCGCGTCGTTGGTATGCAGGGTCGAAAAGACGAGATGGCCGGTGAGCGCGGACTGGATCGCGATCTCCGCTGTCTCGAGGTCGCGTATCTCTCCAATCATGATGATGTCAGGGTCCTGCCTGACGATATGCCGGAGCGTATTGGCGAAGTTCAGACCTATCTGGGGCTTTACCTGGATCTGGTTGACGCCCTTGAGCTGGTATTCCACCGGGTCTTCGACGGTGATGATCTTCAGGTCAGGCGAGTTGATCTTGTCGAGGGCGCCGTACAGGGTGGTGGTCTTGCCGCTTCCGGTCGGGCCTGTCACCAGGATGATGCCGTTGGGCTTGGTGATGAGCTGGTTGAACTTCGCGAGGGTGGCGGGAGGGAAACCCAGCCTCTCCAGGTCGATCACGATGCCCTCCTTGTGGAGGATCCTCATCACGACGCTCTCGCCGTGGAGCACCGGTATGGTCGAGACCCTGAGGTCCACTTCGCGTTGTCCCACCTTGAGCTTTATGCGGCCGTCCTGCGGCAGGCGGCGCTCCGCGATGTTCAGCTTTGCCATGATCTTGAGCCGCGAGACGATGGCTGCCTGCAGCCGCTTGGGGGTGGATTCCGTCTCGTGGAGCACGCCGTCGATGCGGTACCGCACCTTGAGTTCGTCTTCGAAGGGTTCGATATGGATATCACTCGCCCTGCTTTCGACCGCCCGCGTCAGGATGAGGTTGACAAGCCTGATGATCGGCGCCTCCGAGGCGAGGTCCTTGAGGTGGCCGACGTCTTCTTCCTCTTCGCTGATCACACCGGGCCCGCGCTCGCCCATGTCTTCGACGATCTTGTTGATGTTCTGGGACTCCTGGCCGTAGAAACGGCTGATGTAGTCGCTGATGTCTTTCCTGTTCGCGGCGTACACGACGAGCTCGGCGCCGGTGGCGACCGCAAGGGCATCCAGTGTCGAGCGGTCATCAGGAGACGCTGTGACTATTTTAAGGACGTTGTTCTTCAGTTCAAGCGGCACGACAAGCCGCTCCCTGATAAAACGCGACGAAATACCGTCGAGGACCAGCGGGACTTTGGGTAGGTCGGCAACGTCGATGATTTGCGCCTGATGTGTGGAAACCGTTGGAGAATCCATGGTTTTTCATTATAACACACGAGGTGGCGCTTTTCAGGCCGGCGGTCCCCCGCCCGGAAGGTCGCCTCTGTGCTGTATAATACGGGACGGTTCCGCATATATATGACAAGCGTTATTATCCCAACCCATAATGCCGGTCAGACCCTTGCCGGGCTGTTAAAGGCGGTCCGGCAGCAGACTGTCCCGTGCGAGATCATCGTGGTGGACTCTTTCTCGACCGATGATACCGCGGGCATAGCCTCTTCCTTCGGCGCTGCGGTAAAAAACGTGGGACAGGGAGGTTTTGGTCACGGCTCTTCGAGGAACCTCGGCTGGAGGGCCGCCGCTGGAGACGTGATCGTTTACCTTACACAGGATGCCCTGCCTGCCGACGATCAGGCCATAGCCCGCCTCACCGTCTATCTCGACGACAGGAACGTCGGAGCTGTCTTCGGGAGGCAGCTCCCGCGTCCAGGCGCCGGACCGTTCGGCGCCCATGCCCGGCTCTTCAACTATCCGGGAAAATCCCGCATCGTGACACTGGCCGACAGGGAGCGTATGGGAATCAGGACCCCGTTCTTCTCAAACTCCTTCTCAGCATACCGAAGGAGTGTGCTCGAGGAGATCGGAGGTTTTGACGAACAGGTGATCATGGGCGAGGATGTCTGCGCTGCCGGCCGGCTTCTGCTGAAGGGATACGGCATCGCCTACGCGGCTGACGCGGCTGTTTGCCACTCGCACGACTACACAGTCTTCGGCGAATTCAGTCGGTACTTCGATATCGGGGTGTTTCATGCGACAGAATCATGGCTGGCGGAGAGCTTCGGCAGGCCGGAAGGGGAGGGCATGCGGTACCTGAGGTCTGAGGCCCGGTTCCTTGCGCACAACGGGAGGCCCCTGCTGTTGCCGGCCCTGCTCCTCAGGAATGCGATGAAATATGCGGGATATCTGTTGGGGAAGAACCATCGCATGCTCCCGCGCAGGCTCGCGCGCAGCATGAGCATGCACCGGGGGTGGTGGCGTGGAGAAAAGGACGCCAGGTAATTTATAATTATCAAGGGTCTCATAATAGGATGTACATTATATCATCGTCATTCCAGCGGTTCGTAAGCGGGCATCCAGTCTCTGGATGCCCGACTGAAGTCCTCGGGCATGACAGTCTTTTGAAAATACTATTTTGAGACTGTTAATAAGTGTAATTTTTTCTCTGGACCGGCGATGAAAAAGATGAAAAAGAAGAAACAGATAAGACCCGGATGGGACGAATACTTTATCAACATCGCAAAGGCTGTTGCAGCCCGCGCTACCTGTCTGCGGAGGCGATACGGCGCGGTCATCACAAAGGACAACATCATCGTGAGCACCGGTTATAACGGGGCCCCGTCCGGCATGAAGGACTGTCTCGACGCGGGCAAGTGCACGAGGAAGGAGCTCCGGATACCGCACGGAGAGCGCTATGAACTCTGTCACAGCGTCCATGCGGAGGCGAACGCCATAATCAGGGCCTCGGCGGACGAACTGAAAGGGGCGACCATCTACATATCCGGCGTTGATCCCGGTTCAGGGGAATGTCTCTCAGAGCCCTGCATGATGTGCAAGAGAATGATCCTCAATGCACAGATCGTCAAGGTCGTCTATTCGGACGGCAACGGATCATTTCATGTCATCAGACCCAGGAACTGGCTCAAGGGCCGGGTCTGATATCTCACGGCAGCCGGCGAGCCACCTTCCCAGCAGGAACATCGCCCCTCTCTTATCCAATGGTTCATTGCGATTTCCGCAGTGCGGGTCCTGAACGCACGACGGACACCCGCCTTCGCAGGGGCAGTCCTGCAGGATGCTCAGGGTGGTCTCAAGCCACTCCGGCGCTACGTCCAAAGCCCTGCGTGCAAGGCCCACGCCGCCCTCATGTCCGTCGTAGATAAAGATGGCGGGCAGGCCGAAGTCAGGGAACTGCGTGTGGCTCAGGCCGCCGATGTCTCCCCGGTCGCAGAGGGAGAAGAGCGGCATGCAGGCGATGGCAGCGTGTTCCACCGCATGGATGGCGCCTCCGAGGTCAAAACCCCGGCTGCCTATCTCCTCTCCCGTCTTTTTACTGATGACGGTCCAGACGCCTTCTGTCTCGAAGACATGTTCGGGAAGGTCGAGGCTATGGGTCGATATCTTCTTCCCGTCGAAGGTCCGCTTTTTGTCGTATCCCGCGACCCGCTGCGTTATCCTCAGCCTTCCCCAGCTGAACCGGACCGACCCGAAATCCCTCTGCTCCTTCTCATCGATGATCTCCGTTGTGTCGGCGCTGAGAGACTGCGTATAATAATCCGCCCTTGTCTGTCCGCAGACAGCCTTTCTCCTGAGCAGATCGAGTTCCAAGACCTGATACCTTCGTCCCCGGTGCAGATAGATCGCGCCTGGAAACGCCTCGCGGTAGACCCTGCTGCCGCTGAGTTCCCCGATAGTCCCGCCTGCCTCATTAACGAGTGAAAACCGCTGCCCGATCGCCCTGATGCCGACATCCCGGTGGGGCCGCCGGTTTGCAGGGGACCAGACCTCCGCCCTCTTTCCCTTCAGGAGGGCCTTTTCATCCGTGAGTTCGTTGATGAGCGGCTCGACGGCCTCGAAGGCATATACCCCATCATCCCGCCGGAGCGGGAGTTCCGCGGCAGCGCACAGCAGATGCTGCTTCAGGATGTTGCTGTTTCCGGGATCAACCACCGCCGCCTCGTGGCTTTTCTTGAAGAATGCGCCGGGATGCCGGACAAAGTAGTGGTCGAGCGCGTCCTCGATGGCGATGAGCGCGACAAGGGATTCTCGCCCCTGCCTGCCGACCCTTCCCGCCCGTTGCCACGTACTCGAGACAGACCCCGGATAGCCGCAGAGGATGCAGCAGTCAAGCCCCCCTATGTCCACGCCCACTTCCAGGGCGCTTGTTGAGATGACGCCCAGCAGTTCGCCGCTGAAGAGCCTTGCCTCGATCTCGCGCCGTTCCCGGGGGAGGAACCCGGCGCGGTACGGGCTGATCTTTTCAGCGAGGTCGGGGATATAATCCAGGGCCCAGGAATAGATGAGCTCCGTGATCTTCCTGGCCTTGGTGAAGAGGATGGTGCGGATGCCGGACTGAATGCACCGGGCAAAGAGGCGCGTCGCGACCGTGTAGGGACTCTCGATGGGGTTGACAAAAAAGAAATGCCTGCCGGATGAAGGGGCGCCGCTCTCCTGTATTACGGAAAAGGGGAGGCCGGTGAGTCCTTCGGCAAGGGCCTCCGGGTTGGCGATGGTGGCTGAGGCTGCGATGAATCTGGGAGCGGAACCATAATAATCGCATAGCCTCCGCAGTCTTCTGAAGACCTGGCTGACATGCGAGCCGAAGACGCCGCGGTAGCTGTGGATCTCGTCGATGACCACGTACCTCAGATGCCTGAAGAATTCCTCCCACTTGCGGTGGAAGGGCAGCAGGCCGAGGTGGAGCATGTCCGGGTTGGTGAAGATGACATGGGGTAGGGCCTCGCGGATCTTCTTCCGCTGAGCGGGAGGGGTGTCTCCGTCATAGACCTGTCCGGCATTGTGCAGGCCCAGAGATGCGGCAAGCTCAGAGAGGTTCCTGAACTGGTCCTGTTCAAGCCCTTTGAGCGGGTAGAGGTAGAGGGCGTTTGTCTGAGCGTCCGCGAGGACCGACTCCAGCACCGGTATGTTGTAGACCAGGCTCTTGCCGCTCGCCGTGGGGGTCATGAGCAGAACATGCCGGCCGTCTCTTATGCTGTTTATGGCCTCCGCCTGGTGGCTGTAGAAGTCGTGTATCCCCCTGTCGCCGAGGCCGGCCCTGATCCGGCCATCAAGGTCGAGCGGCAGATGCCTGGCCTTGCGGGGCTCTATATACTCATGCCCTGAAACCTGGAGCTGAAATTCACGTTCATTCCCAAGGGCCTCGATAAACTCTTCGATCCGCATCGTTCATTGTAAAACAAACAGCGCTGCTTCGGGGTCTGAGATGGCCGGTATTGTGATAATATAAAGATGTGGCCGCGGCCCCGGTTTGCGGCCTCCGGAGGTTATGATGAAAAGACTGGCCGCGTTTCTATTGTTACTCGGGCTGATGTCGCCGGCCGCTGTTCTTGCTTCTGACATGACGTGGTTTTCTCTCAAAGAGGGCGTGAAGAAGGCCCGGGCCGAGAAGAAGCCGATGATCGTGGATTTCTTCTTCGGCAAGGGGTGCCCTCGCTGCGAGTTCCTCCAGGAGAAGGTTTACAGCGATCCTGCTGTCGCGGGGAAGATAATGACTCACTTCGTGCCGATCAGGGTGGACCTCACAAAAAAGCTGACAAAAGAAGAGGAGGAACTGGGCAACCGGTATGACTATAAGAACGATTGTCTGCTTCTTTTCCTCGATCCCCAGGCGAACATAATCGAGGAGCCGGTAGGGAAAAAGCTCTGCTTTGTGGACAAGGTTGATCCTGACGAGTTCGTGAAATACCTCGATACGCTCAAGGCCCGGCTGGGAAAAGAAAAATAGGCGGGGCTGTTTGACAACAGGAGGACTGATCGGTTATCTTAAGTACCTGCCGCGGGGTGGAGCAGTCCGGTAGCTCGTCGGGCTCATAACCCGAAGGTCAGAGGTTCAAATCCTCTCCCCGCCACCATTAAAATCGAGGGTCTGCAGAGATGCAGGCCTTTTTTATTGATTTAAGGGGTATGCCTCTCAAAACCGCATAAATCAAGGGTCTGCTATAGAGGGAAGGAAAAGCTGATAAGAGACGGTATTTCCATTGAGCCGGTTACCGAATTTCTTTCTCGTTTAAGTGAATCGAAACGAGCAATCTGAAATATGAAGTTCGGGGGGGAGCAATAAAACTCCGGCAGTGCCCTGATCTCCCTCTATATCGCTATTTGCAGCTCTATACGATCGTACGAAATGACCGGGCGCGTCTTGTGGTCATTCTCTTCCTTTTCGATCAGACCGATCTGCTCCAGGTATTTCACGTCATCGACAACATTCTTTATGTCCCTGTGCGCCATGCGGGCGAGTTCATTGGTGGATGTCGGCTTCTTCGCCTTTATGAGATGCAGCAGCTCCAGCCTTTTCAGTTATTGGATCGGCGAAGATAATAGGCCACTTTCTGCCGCAATTCGAAGAGGTTGCCCTTGCAGATATATCCGGTGACCCGATACCTTGACACGGCAATACGAAGGCTGTCCTCATCATTCGACGAGTGGAATACAATGGGGATGTGCCGGGTATTGTCGTTCAATCGCAGCAGGCGGGCAAGGTTCTCGCCCGAGAGTCCGGGCATATTGATATCGAGCAATACAAGATTCGGCCTCATCTTCTGGATGAGGGCGGTTGCGCCGAACGCCTGGTTGTAGGTCTCTACCGTATAGCCCTGTGTTTCTAACAGATCCCTGGTAGCGGTCAGGTAGTTCGCGTCGTCGTCAATAAGGAGAATGCTCTGGTTCTCTGTTGTCATTGCATGAATCCTCTCTTTCTGCGCATTGTAACGGCAGGGTCACTTCGAATGTGCTCCCTTGACCGTATTTGCTCGAGACCCGCATGCTGCCTCCCAGCAGGTCCGCGAGATTCTTCGTGATAGTGAGACCAAGTCCGGTCCCCTCATGCCGCTTTGTCTTGGCATCCTCAAGCTGGCTGAAGGCCTTAAACAGCCGGTCGAGGTCTTCTTCTCTTATCCCGATGCCGGTGTCGTTGACGGCAATACATATAGCATCAGGAGTGCTTTTCATGGACAGGATGATGCTGCCGCTGTCGGTGAATTTGGCGGCATTGCTCATGAGGTTGGTCAGTATCTGCCGCACCTTGATGGGGTCGAGAATGACCGGACAGTTTTCCGGGTCGGCGATGACCGTGACCTCCACCGGCTTGTTCCCCAGCAGGACCCGCGTCGTCTCGGCAACCTCCCGCAGGGTTTCCGCCACATCGAAACATTCGCAAATGACTTCCATCTTGCCTGCCTCGATTTTTGAAAGGTCGAGGATGTTGGTGATGATCGCCCTGAGATTCGTTGCGCTCGACATCAGGAGCGCAAGACGGTCGCGCAGCTGGTCCACGTAGCCCTTTTCGGTCGATATCCGCATAAGTTCGGCGAGCGAGATGATGGCATTGACGGGCGATCTGAGTTCGTGGGTGACATTGGCGATGAACTGGGACTTGACTTGGCTTATCTTTTCGAGCTCCCTCGCGCGCTCATGGGCCAGTTCTTTCTGCACGATGCTGTTGGCGAGCGTATTGCTCTGCTGGATGATCAGCTGCTTGACCGACAACAGGCCGCGGTAGCACCCTCCCGCATTGGTGACGACTATTTCATCGTAGATGTCCTGCGGCGGCCTGCCGAGGGCCTTGTCGAGCGCCACGTCGATCCGTTCATCATCATACACGATGAGCGGGTCGGCATCGGCTATCGCGATGATCGGCTTTCTTCCATAGAGTTCGAACCCGTATCGTCTGAAGAGGCTGAAGAGCAGTTTGTTTCTTGTGATGAGTCCCACCGGCTCTCCTGACTCCACGAGGGCGCATGCGTCCAGAGAGACTTCGCGGAAGAACCTTTCCGCAACGCCGCGCGCGGAGGTTGACGGAGCGATCCAGGCGCTTGACGTGATGACGCTGTTGACGAGGGCCGATTCTGTCTCTATGCCTGTTGGCGTCATGAAGCTGCTCCTTTAGGTGTAATGGCCTTATGCGAGGCTGCTCAACGATACCATGCCCTTCGTTACGCGATGATGACGGTTGCATGAAAAGTTGATGCCGCAGCTGGACGGCATAACAAAGCTCCCTCTCCGGAGGTTTCTCCTCATAGATATAGCCGCCGTCCTGTTTACCGTCGGAACGTTTGTATCTTTCGGATATGCGGATGAGAAGTGGCTTGTGCCTGTGAAGTCCCTCGCATCCGGATTTAGCGACGCCATCCCGATGATATTTCATCAGATCGTAATAATGACTTAACAATGCAATGCGTATTATCGGTAGGCGAGTGTTCGTATGGTTCCAGAGTTTCTACAGGCAAGAGGGGCAGTTGCATTTGGGTAAGTCTATGGGGAGAGCGCTGTCAACGTCTGAATGAATCGGACGCCAAAAGGGGGTGATGCCTTTATAAGGCGCAGTCGGTTGTATAGAAGGATATACGTTCCCAAGCCGGTTTTTAGAACGTGCGACATTCTGAAAAATTCTGAAAGGAGTTAGCATCTTATGATGAAAAGCATAGTAAGATTCAAAAAGGTATTTGCGGTAACTGCTATCTTGATGTTGCTGCTCGCTGTGGTCGCGGGTGGCTGCGGCAGTTCCGCGCCTCTCGTTGCGCCTGATGTCCAGGCCTCATCCGCGGCATGGAGCTTCGGGGTCATGTCCGACACCCAGTGGACGCTCGCCACTGACCCGTCCGGACAGAATCCAAACGGCGTTCCCGTCTCGATAATTAAACAGATCAACCAGCAAATGATCAGCAAGGGCGTGAAGTTCGTTGTTCAGGTCGGCGACTTGACCGAGAGTGGAAATAATGCCGACGTAGCCATAAGGGCCCAGGCAGCGCAGGACCTCTACAAGGCGGGCATCGGCTTCTTCCCAATGCGCGGGAACCACGAAACCTATGCCAACCCCGCCAACGGTTACGCCATTGCGGCCTTCCAATCGAACTTCCCGCAGACACAGTGCCTCAGCAACACGTTCGGCGCCACCAATTGCAGCAGCCCTACTTCGGTCAGCAGCGATCTCAAAGGTATGAGCTACTCCTTTGACTACGGACCGGCAGGGAGCAACGCCCGTTTCATCATCATTGACAACTGGGCCACTCCCAGCAAGAAAGTCACCGCTGTCGGCTACGACTACGGATACTCCATCGCTGATCAGCAGGCCTGGCTCAGCAGCCGGCTTGACAGGAACACCAGCGGTGTCCAGAATGTCTTTGTCTTTTCGGGACCTGTCCCCTGAAAAATGTGCCACTTGTAATTTGAGTGTAGGGCATAATATAAACACTCAAAACAGGGAGGCGAAATATGAAGAAGAGCAAGTATTCGGAAGAGCAGATAATCGGCATCTTAA
>JAKAGF010000208.1 GCA_021825805.1 Nitrospirota bacterium | reverse complement strand
AAACAGAAAAACGATTAATGGGATGGGTAAAACATTGATCCCGCATCCCGATCCTTCGAAGGTATTTTATGGAAAAGCCGGAGGGATGTAAAGGGGAGGAGGGAAGGGCAACGGGTCGCCTGCATCAGGACGGATGCCGCGCGGGCTTATTCGATCCCGTAGTCCTTTATCTTCGTCAGGAGGGTCTTGTAGCTCACATTCAGGAGTTCGGCAGCCCTTGTCTTGTTGCCTTTGGTTTCCCGGAGCGCGCGAGAGATCCTCTCCGTCTCGGCGATGCGCGTCGCCTCTTTGGCGGTCTCCTCAAGCGGCCCGTCCAGGGGAATGTTCTTCAGGCGACGTTCGAGTGTGCTTTCGCGGTCAAGGGCGAGATGGTCGGATGTAATGGTGTCTCCGTCGCAGAGGATGATGGACCTCTCGACGCAGTTTTCAAGCTCCCGGACGTTGCCCTTCCACGGGTATTGCCGCAGAAGTTCCACCGCGTCATCGGAGAGTGACTTGGGGGGCTTTTTCAGCTCACGGCAGTACTTGCCGATGAAGTAGTCCGACAGAAGGGGGATGTCCTCTTTCCTTTCCCTGAGAGGCGGTATGGTGATGGGGAAAACGTTCAGGCGGTAAAAGAGGTCTTCCCGGAAAAACTTATCTTCAACGGCCTGGGTCAGGTCCCTGTTGCTTGCAGCCACGATCCGCACATCGATCTTCACCGCCCTCAGCCCCCCGACCCGCTCGATCTCTCCCTCCTGCAGCACGCGCAGGAGTTTCGTCTGAAGCGAGAGGTCCATCTCGGCGATCTCATCCAGAAATACGGTCCCCTTGTCCGCCAGCTCGAACTTGCCTGTCTTTCTGGCGTCAGCCCCGGTAAAGGATCCCTTCTCATGGCCGAAGAGTTCGCTTTCAAGGAGTTCGCGGGGGATGGCCGCACAGTTGATCGGAACAAAGGGATAGGGACCCCTGGGGCTCAGGTTATGGATCGCCCTCGCAAAGAGTTCCTTGCCAGTGCCGCTTTCTCCGAGGAGAAGCACTGTTGTCCTGCCCGGCGCCACCTTCTGCACCTTCCGGGCCACATCCACAATGCCGTTGCTTTTGCCGATGATCTTCGGCGCCCCGAGCCGTTCTGTCAGTTCGTCTTTGAGGAGGATGTTTTCGGTCAGCACCCGCTGGTTTTCGAGCGCCCGTTTGATGAGCAGGAGGAGATGGTCGGTGTCGAACGGCTTTGTGATGAAGTCAAAGGCGCCTTCCTTCATGGCGGCGACAGCGGTCTCCACCGTGCCGAACGCCGTCATCATGATGACCGGCGTCAGGGCATTCTCAGCCTTTGAAGCCCTGAGGACCTCGATGCCGTCTTTTTTTGGGAGCTTGAGATCGGAGAGCACGAGATCACAGCAGCCCTCCCGGATGAGGCGAATCCCTTCAAGGCCGTCCTTCGCGATGACGGTGCGGTAGCCTTCGGCCTCGAGCGTCTCCCGGAGCATCTGGGCCATGGACTCTTTGTCTTCTACAACAAGGACTGTCGGCACGCCCTATTTTACCTCATGAGCAGCTTTGATCATTACACCTTCGCGTCTTTCAGCGCTTGTCCGCAGGCGCATTCCGGAGCTGCCATATCCTGGGTGAAGAAGGCGCCGAGGAGGGTCCTGATCCTGTCCATGGATGACCGCATCGTCCCGATCACCTCTGAAACGGCGAGCCGTTGGCCTGATATGCCCGCCGCGTGGTTGGTGATGACGGAGAGAGAGGCGAAACACATTTCGAGTTCCCGCGCAAGTATCGTCTCGGGCATGGCGGTCATGCCGATCATGTCAGCTCCCCATGACGCGTATGTCCTGATCTCCGCTGCGGTCTCAAGACGCGGACCATTCACGCAGATATAAGTCCCCGTGGGTATGACATCGATCCCTGTACGGTGCGCCGCATCCGCGAGTCGCGCCCGCAGGTCAGGGCAGAAGGGGTCGGTGAAGTCGATATGGACGACTTCATCCTTGTCATGGAAGGTCGATTCCCTGCCGGCTGTTATGTCGATGATCTGGTCAGGCAGGGTAATGGCCCCCGGCCTCATGTTCCGGCTTATGCCGCCCGAGGCCCCGGCGGAAAGTATCCGCCTGACCCCCAGTTCCCTGAACCCCCAGAGATTGGCCCTGTAGTTGATCCGGTGCGGCTGTATGTTGTGTCCCGCGCCGTGCCTCGGCAGGAAGGCCACTTCTTTTCCCGAAATCCTGCCGAGGCTGTAGTCTCCGGAAGGATTTCCGTACGGGGTGGCGACAGCGACGGATTCAGTGATCTCAAGGCCGGGTATCCCGGAAAGACCGCTTCCACCAATTACCCCCCATAAGGGCATATCCACCTCCTCCGGAAATGATCCGTCCACATGGTATAATAGCTACCATTATAGGTAATTCAGCGGCCTAATGTGAAGCCCGGCCGCAATGCCTCTCCCTGACGAGGGGCTTATTCCTTCCGGAGAGGTACCATATGCTCGATACGGGACTCCTCGCTGATGTGATCAGGAAGACCCTTTCCCGGGGCGGCGAATATGCCGATGTCTATGTAGAGGACCGCAAACAGACCGCGCTCGTCCTTGAGGACGGCAGACTTGAAAAGGTGATCAGCGGGACCGAGACAGGCGTGGGGATCAGACTGCTGTACAGGGGCAGGGTCGCCTACGCCTTCAGTAATGAGCTCGACCCTGACTCCCTCCTTGCCGCTGCCTCCGAAGTCGGCAGGGCTGCCGCGGGAGGGTCCGGGACCGTAACCCTCGACCTCAGGACGGCAAGGGCAGACGTGGACTTTGCAATCCGTCTCACCCCTGCTCAGGTACCTGTGGGAAGAAAAATCGACATGGTGAGAAAAGCGGACGCCGCTGCCCGGAGGCTTGACCCCAGGATCAGGCAGGTGAGCGCGGTCTACCGGGATACGGTGCAGAGTATTCAAATCGCGACGTCAGACGGCACGCTCGCCGGCGATGACCGCGTTTATACGACCGCTGTTGTTCACGCAGTCGCTGCATCTGACGGCATCATCCAGACAGGTTATGAATCCGCGGGGGGGTTCATCGGCTTCGAACTCTTCGAGGAAAACGACATGGAGGACCTTGGTCTCAAGGCGGCGCAGCGGGCGATTAAGATGCTTGCGGCGCGCAAGGCGCCCGGCGGGCGGATGCCGGTGGTAATATCATCCGCCGCCGGGGGCACCATGATCCACGAGGCGATCGGGCACGGTCTGGAGGCTGACCTTGCCCAGCAGGGCCTTTCGGTTTTTTCATCCCGGATCGGCAGTCAGGTGGCATCGCCTCTCGTTACGGTCATCGATGATTCCACGCTGCCGGGGAAACGCGGGTCTTTCCGGTTTGACGATGAAGGGACGCAGGCCAGGCGCACGGTCCTCGTTGACAGGGGAATCCTGAGAAGCTACATGTACGACCGACTGACAGCTGCAAAAGACGGGGCTGTCTCAACCGGGAACGGCAGGAGGGAGTCCTACCAGCACAGGCCTATACCGAGGATGACCAACACCTTCATCGACAGGGGGGAGACCTCTCCTGAATCCATAATCTCTTCTCTTGAGAAGGGACTCCTGGTCGAAAAAATGGGCGGAGGGCAGGTGAACACGGTTACCGGAGATTTCGTCTTTGATGTGCAGGAGGGCTACCTCATAGAGGGGGGCGTAAAGGGAGAGCCTGTGCGCGGCGCCACTCTCACCGGCAACGGCCCCGGCGTGCTCATGTCCATCGACATGGTGGGCAGCGACCTGGGTTTTTCCATCGGCACATGCGGAAAAGACGCGCAGGGGGTCCCGGTGTCTGATGCCATGCCAACGGTGAGGATCCCCGAGATAGTAGTGGGCGGATCGTACGGCTGATCCCGGTTCGCGGGTGTGTCGGAGCGGATACATCTGAGGATAATTGTCAACATTTTCTTTGACTTTATAGGCGATTGCCTATTGAAAATAAATGATAATTGTATGGCATCGAATTTGCAAATCTTAAAGCTGTGATTATGCGTTCGCAACGTACGATAAAGACAGAGATCACCTTTGAGGGCATTGGTCTTCATACGGGAAGATTTGCCAGGGTAACCCTGAAGCCCGCCCCGCGGGACTCGGGTATTACCTTTGTCAGGACCGACAAGGACGTGGTCATCAAGGCGCATGTAGGGTCTGTCATCGACACCGCGTTTGCCACTACCATCGGCCACAACGGCGTGAAGATACGGACCATCGAGCACATGATGGCAGCCCTTGCCGGCCTTGGCATCGACAATGTCAATATTGAGATCAGCGGTCCTGAGATCCCCATCATGGACGGCAGTTCGACCGAGATTATCAGCATCATACTGAAGGCCGGGATCGCAAAGCAGGGGAAGAAGAGGCCCTACCTCAGGATCAAGAGGCCTATCATGTTCGAGGACGGACATTCCATGATCGCCGCTCTCCCCTATGAGGGCAGGCGTATAACCTACAGCATCTTCTTCAACCAGTACGGGTTTGGAGAACAGCGCATCAGCATGGACATTGACGAAGAGACCTTTGCCGCGGAGATTGCGCCCGCCCGGACCTTCGGGTTCCTCAAGGATATCGAGTACCTGAGGACAAACGGCTACGCAAAGGGCGGTTCCTTGGACAACGCCATTATCTTCGGAGAAAACGGGGTGATGAATTCCTCGGGGCTCCGCTTC
>JAKAGF010000030.1 GCA_021825805.1 Nitrospirota bacterium | reverse complement strand
CACTGCGTCAAAAAGCTCTCCAGCATCTTCAAGACACTTTTCCTGGACAGCGATGGGGTAGGGACCTCCGGCGCAGATGAAGACGTCGCGGCCCAGCATCCTTCTGAACTCCGAAGCGGTCTTCTTGGCCTTCTGCCAGCCAAAGGTCGTTGAATAGACGCCGACAAATGCCGGCCGGAACTTCAACACCTCTTCAAGCACCGTCTCATGAGACAGGAATGCTCCGTTGATGAACCGGACCTCGTGACCAGCCTGCTGCAGGACAGCGGCCACGTAAAGCGTTCCCAGGGGCTGCCAGTAGTTTATCTGCGAGCCGGCTGTTTTCGAGGAAAAGATATCGTCAGGGACCCACGCCGGGATGACCAGGGCTATGCGCATACTATTCAGCGGCGAGGACCAGTTCCTCTTTGCCGGCCTGCTCCCGCATGAGGCTCCCGCGGAGCACCGTCGCAGCGGCGGTCATGCCCGACCTTATGGCATGATCCATGTTGTAATACTTGAACATGCCCACCCTTCCCGCGATATGCAGGTTTTCGAACCGGCGGAGATAGTCATACAATCCTTCGCAGACCTGTTGATAGCCAACCTCAAAAAGCGGATACGCCTTAGGCGCACGGACCACGGCGCTGCCGATGACCTCTGAAGCATTGATAAAGCCGAGCCTCTCCAGGTGTTTCACCGTCATGTCGGTCAGCCGCTCATCGGTTTCGTTCCAGACCGCATCGCCCTTGAAGCTGAAAAACTCCACCACCATCAGGGTCTTACCCTCCGGCGCCATATCAGCGCTCCAGTTGGTCGGTTCGTGAATCCTGCCGAAGGGGATGCCTTTCTCCGGTATGTATATCCAGGTTTGGTCAGTGACCCTCTCCCGGTCCACCATGATCGCCACGATGACTATGTCGCGGTACTTGAGCCGACAGGCCATGTCTATGACAGAAGAAGGAGGCGCCGGGTCAAGCATCTTCACCAGGGTGTTGATCGGCATGCTCGATATGAACTCTCTGCCCAGCGCCTTTTCCGGTCCCTTGCCGTTTCTGACATGGACGCACCGGATTCTCGTCCCGTCGTGGATAATCTTCTCCACGCCCGTTTCGGTATGGACGCGGTTCACGGTCTCAATCTCCTCGCGAAGACGCTCGGCTATGCGGCCGATGCCCAGCCGGGGATACAGGAACCTGTCGGCAAGGGTGGGAAGGTCGCGGCCGCTCATTTTGAAAAAGGCGTTCTTGATCGCCGTGCCGAGGGAGAGACCTTTGATCCGCTGCGCCACCCATTCAGCGCTGATGCGGCTGCAGTCTATGCCCCAGACCTTCTCGCTGTATTCTCTGAAATAGATATTGAACATGGCGCGGCCGAACTTACCCACCACCCAGTCCTCGAGGGAAACCGGCGTCTCCTTCCGCCCCAGGCCCCGGAGCCGTTCGCCCCCGTAGTCGGCAAGTATCTTAAGTGTGGTGGGGACCCCGAGCCCGAAAACAGCGTTCATCGGCTTCAGGGGGTAATCGAAGAAGCGGCCCTTCAGATAAATCTTGCTGGAGCGTTCCACAGAGAGGAGTTCGGGACCCATGAGGTCCAGGACAAAACCATTGATCTCCTCGTCAGTCGAGAAGAAACGATGGCCTCCGAGATCGAAGCGGAACCCGCCCTTCTGCACTGTCCGGGAGAGCCCCCCGACGTCCGGATCGCGTTCAAAGAGCCTGACACGGTCCCCGGCCCGCGTCAGCATACATCCGGCTGCCAGCCCGGTGAGGCCTCCGCCCATGATGATCACGTTATCAGAGCCGTTATCCGACAATGTGTCCGGCCTTTTCAGGAGATAATTCATACTGACATGATACACGCAATAAAACCCTGCGGGCAAGCCCGCAGGGTTTTATTGAGCAGTACAAAATTATGATGTTTCATAGTATACAGGGTTCGCTTATCCTCGCCCGCCTCGAAAATGCGGGGACGCGGATAAGATACCCCTTAAGGCGCCGCGATGCTACTTGACCAGCAGGACCGGCACCTCGGATACATTTGCCACCTCCCTGCTGACGCTGCCCATGAAAAGATGAGTCGTCTGTCTGCTCCTTGAGCCGATAACGATCATATCAACCTTTTCCTCTTTGGCGGTTTCGATGATCTCTTCAGCAGGATGGCCCTTTCTGATCACTGTCTTGATGCCGGACAGTCCGGCGTCTTCCAGAGCCTTCTTGTAGTAGCTCACAACCGCGTTGGCCTTCATGTCCAAAGCCTCCTGATATTCGGTCCCCTCCAGTACTTCCTTGAGGGTCCGCATCTCCGAAACGCTCAACAGTTGATCGTCCATCAGGGACCTTCCTTCGAGCTTCTCGACATAAACGAGTATTATGCTCTCAGGACGTATGCAGCTGCATGCCTTGGTGTACATCGTGAAAGCATTTTTTGTGCCCTTCGTGTCGTCTACGGCAATCAGAATTTTTTTCACTGTATCACCTGTGCCTGTCAAGTTTTGTACAGCCCTATTTGCCGTATCCACCAGCCGGCGCCGCTGCGGGAGCTGCTCCGTATCCACCGGCTGCTGGCGCTGCTCCTGCTCCATATCCACCGGCTGCGGGCGCTGCTCCATATCCGCCGGCCGCGGGCGCTGCTCCTGCTCCATATCCACCGGCCGCAGGCGCTGCTCCATATCCGCCGGCTGCCCCCTGGCCGGCGCTGGCCATTTTCTGGGGATGACCCGTCTGGCTGTAGACCACCAGCAACCCAAGCATTACAGCTACTACTCCGATCACTATTACCAGAGGTGCTTTCATGTTTCCTCCTTGATTCACTACCGCTCGTGTTAACTCTTTTTTATCTTTACGTATATCTTGCCGCCCTCGGTCTTTCTCTCCAGGATATCATGCCCCACCTGGTCACACATCTGGGCTATGGTCTCGACAGAGGAGGGATTATCCAGAATGACCTGGACAACATCCCCCTCGTTCATCTTCTCAAGAGACTTCTTGCAGTAAATCTGGGGATGAGGGCATACATAGCCGCACACATCCAGCATATAGGTTCCGTCTCCCGTTTTTTCGAACTTCATTGCCATGATCGTTTCTCCTTTTTTTGATTTATTCCGTCCGCCTAAAACGCTTCCATTTCCTTGGCCATTTTTCTTTCAGACCACCAGTTGAAGAACTTCACGCCGATAAAGGCGCCTGATACCATGCCGAGGCCATACAGCCATCCGCTCGGATCGCCTCCGGCGATTCTGATAAAGAACGCGCCGATATTGCAGCCGAGTGAAGGACGCGACCCCCAGCCCATCAGGAGACCGCCGGCAAGACCCCAGACCCAGAGTTCACCCTTGGGCATCTTGAACTTGAACTCATTGTTCAGCCGGGCCATGACCATGGCGCCGAATATGATCCCGATGGACATCCACAGGGCGGGATTGCGCAGCGGTTCAGGGAGGCCGTTATTAACGCCGAAGAACAGATTGTCGCGCATATTCCAGCCGAATTTCTCAAGTATCCACGCGCCCAACTGACCTTCCTGGCTGGTGATGTACCAATACCCCGGATCAAAGACCGTCCCCTTGGTCGATACCTCGCCGGCCTTGAGCGTTATATCGCCCGCCTTATCCATCCGGGTGAGTATCTGTCCGAAATTGGTGACGCCGTATTTCAACTGCAGACCTTTCATCACGAAGATGTGGAGGCCGGCCACGATGCCGATGATGACCCCCATGATCGTCGTCCTTTTGGACGCGGTGATCATGTTCCAGAGCCCGGAGAGTTCATCGCCGAAACCCGTCTGCCCGCCCTTCTGCTTCGCCCTCTTCTTGAGAAACCCCTTTCGGACGAAGAAATAATAAATCACGGTAAGCAACAGGGCGGCCGGGATCAGGGTGTTGATAAGCGCATCCGCTATGAAATACTTGGTTATGCCGGGCAATGCCGACGAGAAAACCTTCGTATGAGAAAGCTGTATGGACGGCTTGTCCCAGACGTAGCCGGCAAGATAGTAGTCGAATGAAGACGTAATCTTGTCGGCAGGGGGAAACCCCTTGGCAACCTTGTCCGCCGCCGCGTCCATCCAGCTTTGCGGGATCATGAAGTTAAACCAGTTGACATCCACAAATATAGCCTGGCCGATACAGAGTCCGAAGAACGCCGCTACCGCGGACGTCATGTTCCCCTCGCCTATCTTGTAGAGTGAGCCTGACGCGCAACCGCCGGACAGAACCATTCCCATGCCGAAGACCAGTCCGGCGATCAGCGTATGTATGCCGAACGGCGCGGGATGGAATGTGCTCATGTTGGTTGAAGCGAGGCTTGCCTGGATAAGGCTGAAGAACATCAGAGCCACTAACACGCCCACCGCCATCCTCGGGACTCCCGCGGCAAACAGGTCCCTCGATGCCGAGGCAAAACAGAACCTTCCGTACTGAAGCATCATGCCGTAGGCGAATCCGAACCAGATATATGCCACAACGTACATGTAATACACATTTACCTTATAGTACATAGCGCTGATAAGGATCATCAGACCTGTAATTATCAAGGCCCAGATTTGATTTCGTTTTTCTTCCACAACTCTATCCTCCTCCTTCTCAAACGTTGGCCCCGTTACGGACTATTCACGACTCTTAAGCGTCTCCTCTGCATGTCCTGAAACAGACGTACTTCTCCTTCCCTCCTTTCACTATTAAATTTTCCACTCGACACTTTCCCCGCGTTGCGGCAAAGCACGGTAAATGGCTTGATAATCATAAGAATTATTAATGACTTGATAATCATCAGATTAACTTACCCTATATTTGTGCCTGAATATATACATATCGTCAGATGAAAAATCAAGATGTATTTACAACTTTAGATGAGAGCCTGAAAGTACGCCTTTTTCAGGTGAGGGGGCTTAACAATTACTTAACAATGGGGAATAACCGTTCTAAGCCGGGAGCCCCTTTTTTTCGGTAAATCCGCACGCTGGTTCGATACTGGAAAACATCCTCATGGGCATCACAGACCTTCACCAGGCTATATCCTGCAATGATCCGGGAGATGTTTTGCGGCAGCGGATCACCGCCGCTCTCTGATACCACAACAACAACGGCATCGTTTTCCGCGGCATTGTCCTGATAATAGTCAGGGTTCCGGTATTCCCAGGTGAACCTCAGAGGGGACTTTTCGATCTTCTCCAAAGGCTGCTGAAAATCACGGGGATCATAGGAATATACAATCCGTTTCCTGGTAAACAGGTCGAGGAGCGGCACGGAGACCGCGGGGTTGAGCGCGGGGTCTTCAGGAGGCAGCACGTAAACCTTCACCGTGCGCTCACGCATGGTATCAAGATAAGCGCCGGCATCCTTGAGGTTTACAGCGCTCATCGCCTCCAGGAAAGGCAGGAAGGCCCCCAGGGCAACAACAAGAGAAGAGATCACGGCGCAAAGGACATAGAACCGCCTGACCGCGGACTCTTTCAGTCCGGCAAGTCCGTATGCCGCCATCAGGCCGACCATCGGCAGGACCATGATGACATATCGTATTCTTCTGATCTGCAGTACGAACACAACAAGGATGAGCCAGAGCACGATCAGATAGGATACATCCCTTTTCCTGGCAGCAACGTAAAGCGAAAAGACTGCGGCAGCGGTAACCAGAGGGTGGATCTGAAAAAAGAAGGTTGACAGAAAGCTCTCGCCCCATCTCCGCAGCCCGGGCTTCTGATATTCCATAAGAAACCGGAGCTGTCCGGAAAAGACATCGAGTTTATAGAGGAAGACCGATCCTATCATGACACCCGACAGAACGGCGACCGCGATGAACGTCCGGATGCAGCGCAGCCTGTCTTCGGGTGACTGCCGGACCCGGGCAAGTTCAACCAGGAGGACAACAGCCAGGATCGAGAGCATAAGCCAGTTGGAGTACTTGGCGTAAAAGGCCGTCAGGATGCTGATCGCCGCGGCCACCGTCATCCATCCGCCGCTCCTGAGGGCCCTGATGAAGAAATACACCGCAGCCAGCAAAAAAAACATGGCAGGAACATCCACCAGCATAAGGGGCGCCTGCGTAAACAGATACGGCATGCCCAGCAGCAGCATGCCCCCGATAAAACCGGTCTCCTCGTCCCATAGTTCCTTGCCGATAAGCGCGGTGAGAACGGCCCCTGCTGAGAAAAAAAATGTCGTGCACATCTGGATGCAAAACCGCGTCTCGCCGAATATCCTGAATGCCAGTCCGTAAATGAAGGGGACAAGGGGTAAATCGGTCCAGACCCCGATGTCCTTTCCCCACGCCTCGATGAAGCGCCTGACCCCGTAAAGCTCCAGGTGTTTGGCCTGGGTAAAATACCGCGATGCATCAACGATCACTTCAGGCTCCGGCCAGAAGGCGGAACCGGCAAGGAAACAGATCAGGAAGAGTATGACCGGACTCGGTCTTAGGCGGGCCGCCGCGCTGACCAGCAGGACTGACCCGGCGATTCCCGCGGCAAGCACGAGGAACAGATGAACCGGATCAGCCCGCTGAAATGCCCACTGCCAGCTGGTCAGCCTGTTGTCATCGAGCCCCCGCAAGACATACTGGACGACAAACGTAATCAGGCCGAACAGCGAAACAAGCGCGATGGAATCGCTCTTTCGCAGGAGAGGAGCAGGCGCAGCCATAGGCATATTATACACATCAGAGCCGCGGAAACCGTCCTCCATCGTCCTGTTCCTCTGTGGCGCGCGTCAAAACAAAGGGGGGCGTCAAAGACGCCCCCCTTTCCGTTCCGGTTGACGAAGGACTCCTATTTATCGAGAGGATAGTTCTTTGCCTCAGCCCCCTTGATGGCCTCCTGGACCTGCTGCCCGCCCTGATATCCTTTCTGCCATGAGATCATGCCGAACTTCATGCCGTATGCATTGTAGCCGAGCGCCCGGAGCGCGATAAGCCCGAGGTTCTGTGTCTGACCCGTAACGCAGACGAGGATAATCTTCTTGCCTTTGGGAAGTTTCTTGAGGTTGTCAGGCTTCAGCAGATCCTGGACAGGGATCTGCACGGCGCCGGGTATGTGACCCTGCTTGAATTCGTTGGGGTTGGGCCTGGCGTCCACCACAACAAAGTCGGTCTTCTTTGCCTTGATCATACCCATAACATCGTCGGCAGTCACCTGCCAGAATTTCTCGGCAGGGGCCTTTGAAAGCACCTCGCTGAGCTTTGCCGCCAGATCGTCCGCAGCAAAGGTACACGGCACAGCCATTACCAGGGAAAGAACAACGGCCAACAACACAGTGTGCAATCTCTTCATCGTACGTCCTCCTGTTTCCTTTACGTGATCCTGCGTCCGTGACGCATGTCCCTGCAACCCGAGCGCCTTGATACCCCTTGTTACCAGGACACGACCCTGTCGTGGGCGAAAATATCGTCTACGATGCTCTCGTAGGAAGCCTCTTTTTTCGACAGGTCGATAATCTTCACGGCATGCTCCCCCTTTTGCAGGCCGATGATCTTGTCTGCCAGCGCAAACGGTCCGTCATTAAGTATGTGGAGAATCTTCATAATGCCTCCTGAATGTCCTTTTTTTCCTACAGCACGATAAGGCGGTCCGCCTCGCTGACAATGACCGCGTTATTGTACTGACTGCCGCAGACGACATCCTTCGGGACCCCCTCTTTTTTGATCCCCATGTGGGTCGCATTGTGGTCGCAGTAGCTCATCTTGATGTTTGCGACCGAACAGAGTTCGAGAAAGGACGGTTTTTCGAGTAACCTCTCCCCGTCGGCCATGACAAAAATCTGCACTTCATGCCCCTTCGAGGCAGCGGCCCGCGCGATGCCGGTCACGTGCTCAAGGTGCCTGTCCGTATTAACGTGTATGCCCAGCTTCATGCATCCTCCTTGGATAGTTATTCTCTGTCATCTAATAATGGATAACCGCATCAAATTCAGGCAGGATGCGGGCGATCTCCTCGACAGTCTTCTGCTCAAAGGAGTTCTCCGGTGTGTTGGAATAGATCTTGCCGTCCATGTCGCCCAGGGTTTCGACGTTCAGATCTATTTCTTCGTCTGATTCAAGCTTCTTGTCCATGATAAATACGCTGACCGCACAGTCTTCAAGCGTAAGTCCCACGGACATCCGCACCCCTTCCCTCTGGTTGTCCGTTACGATGACCGCTACTTTCTTGCCCATTTTTCCTCCGGCATATAGAAGGTTATTTCTGAAAAATTGACATAATGTATATAAAACCCTCTGCAATGTCAATAGCGGAGAACGCCGGCTTAACACATCTCTTAACCTTGCAGTTGTATAAAATCAGGAAAGAGGGCGGGTGTGTATAAAAAGATACATATCCTGCGCAGCCTTGCGTTAACGGGGAGAGGAGACAGCGGACAAACGCCTACGCGATCAGGCGATCAGCTGTCGCACAGCCTGCATCACCATGTCAGTGGTAATGGCGCGCATGCATGCGAGATTATGACACTTCCTTCTGAAGCAGGGCGCGCACGGCTCGGCGCCCCTGACTACAATGTGGCGCGGACCATAGGGGCCGGTCCTCTCGGCGCTCGTGGGACCGAAAAGCGCAACAACCGGGACGTTGAATCCGGCTGCTATATGCATCGGACCGGAATCGTTTGAGATCACGACACAGGCATGCTTCATGACCCGCATCAATCCCCGCAGGTCTGTCCTGCCTGCCAAGGACCGGGCCTTTCCATCTGAAGAGGCGACCACCAGTTCGGCGAGCGGAACGTCGGCGGCGCTTCCGACAACGACCGACGGAAAGGGAAGCATCGATGCGACCTTTCCGAAACGCCCGGCCGGCCACCTCTTTGTATCCCATCTCGCTCCGGGCACGATAACGGCATACGTATCAGCCAGCGCCTCACCGTCAACAACGGCGGGCATGCTGTCGTCAAACCGGGGAAAAGAAAATACGATCCCGCTGCTGTCGCAGCCTAACGATCCAGCTATCTTCATATACCTGTCGACTGCGTGGATATCAGCCCCGCCTCGGACCCTCCGGTTATAACAGAGGACGCTTCCTTCACGCGCCTCGCTGAAACCGATCCGCTCTCGCGCGCCGGAAAGCAGGGTAATCAGCCCGCTTCTCAAAAGTCCCTGAAGGTCAACGGCAAGATCATACCCTTCGGCCCTCATCATCCCCGCCATCTCTGCAAACTCCCTGATGGTCCGCCCTGCCCGCGATATCCGCTTCCAGGAATCCTTATTGATAATGATCAGCCTGTTGATCAGGGGATGACCTTCGAGGAGACCCTCAAGCCCTTTTGCTATGACCCAGTGGATTTCCGCTTCAGGGAAGCGCTGTCTCACTGAGTTGAGAAAAGGCAGGCTGTGGACCACATCACCCAGGGAACTCGGCTTGATGATCAGGATCTTTCTATAGGCGCCCATCGATGATCGCCACCGCCCCCTCAAGGTCTTCGACGATTATATCAGCGTTCTGCGCCGGACCCTCGGCGCCGGTCCTGACCTGTATCCCCCGGGCGCCGACAGACTTTGCCAGAAGCATATCTATCTCCTTATCGCCCACCACAAAGGACCGTTTGAGGTCCAGTCCGAATCTGTTGCGCGCCTGGTACAGGAGGCCGGGCTCCGGCTTTCTGCAGGAACAGTGGTCGTCCGGGTGGTGGGGACAGTAGTAAAAGGCGTCCAACCCGTATTCCCTGATAAACATCTCATTCACCCGGCGCACGAAGCCATCCTCGACCAGCCCCCGGGCGACTCCCGACTGGTTAGATACGCCGATCAGAAGATAGCCTTTGTCCTTCAACTTCCGGAGGCTTTGTATGCCGGGAAAAACATGAAGGTCTTCCATCCTGCTTAAAAAGTGCGCGTCCCTGCACAGGGTGCCGTCGCGGTCGAAGAAAACAGCCGGCCGCGACCCGGAGAGCTTTCTCACGGCGCTGAAGACCTCATCAGCCTCGATCGCCTGCATGCACAAGAAATCCCCGCGTCCGCATTCCCGCTCAAAACAGGGGGCGCACTGAATGTCCTTCTTTATGACTACACTTCCTTCTGAAGGAGGACCGGTCAGTTCCGGGGAAGTCGAACCGAAGATCGCGACCACCGGCGTACCCACCGCATATCCCACATGCATGGGCCCTGAATCGTTCGTCACCAGCACGTCGCACTCGGATATCAGGGCCGCGAGTTCCCGGAGACCGGTTTTGCCCGCGGCCACGAAAACGTCTGATTCCGCCCCAGGGACATTTATCGCATCGCGTACTTCATTCGCGATGCCGGCCTCAGCGGGGCCTCCGAATATGACGATACTCCCCCTCAGCTCTCTGATAACGGATGCGGCTACTGCAGCGAACCTGTCCGCGCGCCAGCGTTTGGATGACCCGTATGTTGCGCCGGGATTGATACCTACGACCGGCCGCCGCAGATGTGAAAGCCGTTCCCTGGCCTGTATCCTCTCCTCTATGGAGAGATACAGCCATGGCGCTGCGCTATCGGCCGGGAAACCGGCCTTCCGGAGAAGATTCAGATAATAGTCCACATGATGAAGACGCTTCGCATGGTCATCAAAGGGTATTGATGCGGTGAGCAGCGGCCGCCTGCCGTCCCTGCCGTACCCGACGCGAAGTGATATGCCTGAAAGAAAGGCGATAAGGGCCGCATCAAAGGCGTTCTGCAGAAGAACAGCCGCGCAGAACCTCCGCCTTCGCAGACGGGCGGCAAGCCGGATCCGTCCGCCGATGCCCTTGTATGCGTCGGTATACAGTATTATCTCATCGATGTTCGGGTCTTTTTCGAAGAGAGGCGCGACCCACGGTTTGATGAGAAGGGTCACCGTCCCGCCGGGCACGGAGCGCTTGAGGGCGTGCAGGGCCGGCATTGTCATGACCGCGTCGCCGATCCAGTTGACGCCCCTCACAAGAATATGGTCGCAGATATCGGGCACTGATAATTGTACCATGCTGCCGTATCAAAAAGAGGGGTGATGCAGGCTGGAAGAGGGACCTGACCTGAGTTGGCCGGATGTCAGCCGGCCGGTGCATGCGCCCTGTCTTATCTCCGGTCGGACTCCAGAACATCGTCAACCCAGGAAAGGGCTGCTGAGACTGTCGGGAATCCGACGGTGCTGGTGAGGAGAAGGAGGGTATGGTACAGCTCTTCCGGCTTGGCGCCTGCAGCCAGCGCCCTGCGGGCATGCGAATGGACAGCGCCCTCAGACCTGACCGCTGTCGCTGCCGCCAGTTGCACGAGGTGCGTCATCTTCGCGTTAAGGGGGCCCGCCTCGCGAGCAACCTTGCCCAGGTTGTTTAATGCGGTGAAATATTTCTTGAACCTCTTGCGTATGCCCACGTACTGATCAGGAAGTCTGGCCATTACACGTACCCCCTTGTATTCTATTGTGGAATAAACAATGAGCCATAAACCGGGAAACGTTCACCGGTCGGCTTCCGCTGCCTTCTCCTGGACAGCGGCCTTTCCCCATCCGCCCTTTTCGCCTCTGCCCTGGATTCCCTTTACCCTGCTCTTCATCTCCTTTGTCACGTCATCCGCCTCGTCATGGCCGGCAATAACATGCGGGGTCACCAGAAGGATAAGTTCCTTGCGCGTAAAGGCGTCTGTTGTCGAGCCGAAGAGATACCCGAGGATCGGTATGTCGCCCAGCAGCGGGATGCTCGACCTGGTAAGATGCTTCGTTTCGTTGATGATGCCGCCGAGGATCAGCGTATGACCGTCCTGCACGATCGCGGTGGTCGTGGCCTTCCGCGTCGTAAACCCCTGGAAGTCCTGTCCTCCGATCGGGAAGGTCTTGCCGATGTCGCTCACTTCCTGCGTTATCTTCAGGGTCACCTGTTTCTTTTCGTTGATATGGGGAGTCACCGTCAGGATGGTCCCGGCTGATTTGAACTGCACCTGCGATGTCGTGTTGACTATGCTTCCCGCTCCTGCGATCGGCGAGGTTATCGCGGTTGCCACGGGCACCTCGTCCGCTATTTCAATCTTCGCCTCCTTATTGTCGAGGGCGAGGATGTGGGGGCTGGCTATCACATTGAGCTTCCCGCTGGTGGCGGATGCGCTCAGCAGCACATTAAACCGCTGAGGGTCGATGATGCTCGCAAAGGCATTTGCGGGATGAACGAGGACATTGCCGGCAGAGGCGGGGATGAACTGGTTCCTGCTCGTGTCAAAAATGATATTGTCCTTGTTGTCCTTTGTAAAGCCCCCGATGATATCCTTGCCGTGGCTGCTCGTCTTCAGGAGCCATTCGATGCCGAACTGGGTGGTGTTATCAAGGGTGATCTCGGCGATCAGGACCTCGATAAGAACCTGTTTGGGCTGGATATCCAGCTTCCTGATCGTCTCAAGAAGCGAGAGATACCCCCTGGGGGTCGCCTTGATCAGCAAGGCATTGATGTCGTCATACGCCTCGATCACCACCTCGCCCTCGATCTCTCCGGCAAGGCCCTCCTGCACCGTTGCCCCGGCCTGAGGCGTCCTCGCCGGACGCTGCGGAGTCCTCGCGGTTGAGCCGGTACCGGTCGCAGGCGGAGGAACAGCCCCGGATGCAGGAGGCTGCGGCACGGTCTTCGCCACCTCTCCGGCCCTCTTGACGACATAGATATTCCTGAGGATCTCGGCAAGTTTCTTCGCCTCTCCGTTTTCAACGTTGTAGACAAAGGTCTTGATCGCGTCACGATCAGACGCCGGTATGTCAATCGCCTCGAGGAGCTTCAGAAATTTCACGATGCCGGTCGGAGGAGCTGTCACGATGAGGAGGTTGGATGGCTCGAAGACTACGAAGTCCGTTCCCCTCGGCATCAGGTTCCTCAGGATATTGGCCACGTCGCTCGCCTTTACGTATGCCAGAGGGATCTCCTGGGTGACGAAGCTCTGGTCCCTGGGCACAACAGGCTCCTTGCCGGATTCGATCCTCAGGGGCTGCTGCTTCGCCGTGTCGATCGGCACGATCCGGTAGAAACTCCCGTGTTTGACCGCCGTAAACCCGTTGAACTCGAGGACCGTCTGGAATGTGGCGAAGAGCTCGCTCATTGGAATCTTGTTGTAAGACTGGATGGTGATCTTGCCGGTGACGCCGGGGGCGATGATATAGTTGATCTTCAGCATCTCGCAGATGGTGGAGATGACCGTCTCGATGTCCGTATTCTCGAAGTTCAGCATGACATACTGCTCTTCGGCCTTCTTTTCAGGCGTTGCCTTTTTCTCCGCCTTTTTTGCCTCAGGAACCGGTTCCTTCTTCGGTTCTACCGCCGGCAGCTTCAATTCTTCGGCAGGTGGAGGAGGCAGAACCAGTTCCGGCTGCCTTATCTCCTGTTTGGGGGCGCATGAGCAGAAGAGAACCGCACTCAGCACGATCGCACAGGCCTTATGATTCATTTTGCCCCCCTGGCAGCATCAATGGTCTTGATCCTTTCCATCGAAAGGTCTATCAGTTCGTCGTACCATTTTAACACAGCTCGCCTGTTGGATACGTCCACCAGTTCTATATCCCCTGTCTTGTCTCCCCTGCGCATGGCGACCGGCCTGGCCTTGTCGATAATGATGTAGGCCACATGCTCGCCGAACCGGTCCTGGATAATGCCCTTGAGGACAAATTCAGGCTGCTTCGGCTTCTCCGCAGCCGCACCGGCAACAGACCTGGCCTCGCGGTATGTCCTGTCAGGGCTGAAGACATTCTTCTCGTAGATAACGGCGGACCATGCCTGTTGATACTTCAGCAGGGGTTTTTCCTGCGCAGCCTGAATCTTTTTGCCGCTGACGGAACCCTCGGCAAGAGGGTCGTAGGCAACAGCCTTTGCATAAAAATTCCAGCAGGTGTATGCGAAGAGCGCCACGATAAGGACGAGCATGACAGTCCGTCTGATCATATCCGCGCCAGTCCCGACACCTGGATCTTGAATTTAAGGTCGCGGGGGTTCTGCATATTCGTGATGGTGAGGCTCAGCTTGTCGATCTTGATAAGCATTTTTTCCGTCTCCGCCTCCTTCAGGAAGTCGCTGACCTGCGTGATGGTGCAATTCCCCTCGACATACAGGGGGATACCGTTGAAGGAATCGACTCTGACAGCGGCAAGCGGTCGCATGCTCGATACCTTCATGCCGGCCTTTGTGGTCAGCCTCGAAATCTCCTCCTGAAAGCGGGCCGAGGCGAGGAACTCGCTCTTTCCCTGGATCAGCCTGTCCTCCAGGTCCTTCATCTCCTTTTCGACCGTCCGCACTCCCTCGGCGGTCGCTCCGGCGTCTTTGACGATCTGTTCGTTCTTCTGGAGCGCGGCATAGCGGCTTGATATGCGCCCCCGCAGGTCTTCAGCCCGCGGGGCAAGGACATAGTATTCGCCTGCGAAAAGCCCGACAACAAGGGCGAGGGCCGCTGCGGCATAAGTCCTCTGCCTCATCTGCCCTCCAGCTCCATCCGCAGGGCGAACCGTTCTTCGCCCTCACGGGAGATGATCGGAGCGGAGAATGCCACATTCCTGAAGGCAGGAGACTTCTCCAGCGCGGTGACCACGGCTGATGTCTTCGGCGTCAGCCCCTCGATCTCCACCCTCCCCTTGTCATCCGCAGAGACATTGATAAGCCATGTGTCCGGAGGCAGGGTCTCGCTGAGATCACGCAGCGCCTGCGTCGCGATATTGCTCTTGCTCATGAAATCGCGGATAACCCTCCGGTCCTTCCCAAGCCCTTCCATCCGTTTCCGGGCGGCCAGCACCCCGGAGGCCTGCTTCCTGATGACATCCAGCCTCGATTCCACGGCCTGAAGCGCCTTCAGTTCCTTGATATATGAGACTACTCCTGTCAAAAGAAAAAGTGTCAGCGCAGCGCAGGCGATGCCTCCGATGAGATACGGGTACCAGTCTCTGCCCGAAGCCGCCAGTTCAACGGGAAGAAAATCCATCGACAAAGGACCCTTCTTCACTCCGGAGCGTGCGATGGCGTGAGGCAGGGGTATCTGAATTCTTTTCCCGGCAACCCTGCCTGCTGTCTCCGGATCAAGGTCTCCGTTGAGAAAAACTTCGCCCGGATAGACCGCCTTGAGACGCTCGATCTCGGCTGCCGGGTCTGTTGTCTTCGGGATGTTCTTCAGATAGACAGGAAGGGCATTCTTCATCCCCACGACTTCATAGGACTGATCGGTGATGTTCACAAAGAGTCCGTCGCGCTTCTTTTTGTCCACAATCTCCAGCAGGCTGCAGAAAGCCTCGACAGTGCCGGACCTGACCGCGAGGATGCGTAATCCAGCCTCACGCGCAGCACTCGACAGACTATCGATAAAATCGCGTTTGAGCGAAAATACGAGGACCTTCATCCGCCCCTTTTGAGCTGGAAAGGCGATAAAATCGAAGACATACTCGTCTACCGGAAGGGGGAGGTGCTTCTCAAGATCAAAGGTGAGGGCCCGCCGCATGTCATCCCTGCTCATGGCCGGCATCTCGACAAGCTGATGAGAAAAATGCCGCAGGTCCACGCCAAGAACCAGGCCGTCCGGACTGCAGGCATGTTTCCATCGCTTCAGCGCTTCCGAAACAGCCGCAGACCTTTCTTCGTCGCTTCCCGAAAGCTGCACGGTCTCGGTTTTCACGGGTCTGACCGCTCCAAGGCGGGACTCCACCAGGGCGATGCCCGCGGATTTTCTCCCGAGACTAACTCCTAATACCTTCCGCACGTTCTCTCCAATAAATAGTCTGTATCCTGAATCCTTTACCGCCCGGTTGCCGCCGCACAACCGCCGTGATCTTCGACGTCTGGCTGCTGTTTGTCGCCTTTGCCCTGACCTCCACCCTCAGGTTGGCGGGAGTCTGGGCGTTGAGTCCACGTTCAACGAACTGCTGCGGCGCTGTCCTGAACCCGCCTGTATCGAGGGTCCGTTGCTTCAGCACCGCCTCCACCTCGAAATTGTTCAGCCCCATGAACTGCATGACCCCTGCAGAGACGGTATTGATGTTCATGCTTCCCGCGCCGAAGGTGGTTATGAGGGGAAGGATCGCCCTGAACTCGCCCCCGCCATAAAGATACTCGGGCATAACGCCCTTCACAAGACCCAGTTCCTCCGGCAGGTCAAAAGGTCCGTTTTTTGCCTTATAGGGCTCGGCGAGTCCCTCGTAATACGTATCCTCAGCGCCGAGGAGCCGCTCCTCCCGGTCCGGGTCCTTCCAGTCCAGTATCGCATCGACGATGCCTGGGATCGCGTCATCCGCAACGCCCGCGTACATGAAGAGCTGCCTGAGCTGTTCCGGAGAGGCGCGGTTTATGTTGAGTTTTGAGTCTTCATCCGTTATGCTGATATCCACCTCGCCTGCCTCGGTGTCACGTCTGCCGGTCACCGAAGGTTTCTCCCTGTCAGCCCAGAAATTGCCGTCAGTATCACTAAAATCAGCAGCAGGGTTCTTGTCAAGCATCAGGTAGTTGAGGGCCTCATGAAATCCGGACAGGGCAAGATAATACGATGCGGTCTCATCCTTCAGGTTCCTCGTGCTCGCGGTGTTCCACCTGCCTGAACCGAGGAAGTTCAGCGCTACGATGCTGAGGAGCACCAGCACCCAGAGCGCCATCACAAGGGCGATGCCTTTTTCCGCCGGATGCAAGGCGCCAAACGTCAGGCGTGCGCAGTAGTCCATCCTTCCACCGGTCACTTTTCCCCTGTCCCTTTCACCTTTCGCAACGCGAGCTTTACGCGTCACTTCCTTCACAGTTCCACCTGCGTTACCCTCAGGACCTCGTCAAAGGTGGTGACCCCGTCCCTGACCTTCCTGATACCGTCTTCCCTGAGGGTCCTCATGCCGAGGCTGATAGCCTTCTCCCTGATCTCCCGCGCGGTCGCCTGCCGCATGACCAGTTGCCTTATTTCGTCTCCAACGGGCAGGACCTCAAATATCCCTATCCTTCCCCGGTAACCGGTGCCTGAGCAGTGTTCACATCCCCTGCCGGTCCACATCTCCCTCAGGGAGGCATCGAACCTTTTCACCATTTCCGCGGGCGCTTCCTGACGCGTTTTGCACTGAGGGCAGATACGCCGCACCAGTCTCTGGGCCATGACGCAGATGAGTGTAGAGGAGACCAAGTAATTTTCGATGCCCATGTCCATGAGCCTGGTTATGGCGCCCGGCGCATCGTTGGTATGGAGGGTGCTGAAGAGCAGGTGGCCGGTAAGCGCCGCATGGATGGCGATGCCCGCTGTCTCCATATCGCGTATCTCGCCCACCATGATGATGTCCGGGTCCTGCCGCACAATATGCCTGAGGCCTCCTGCAAAGGTGAGGCCGATCTTCGGCCGGACCTGCATCTGGTTGATCCCCGGCATCAGGTATTCAACAGGGTCTTCGATCGTGATGATCTTTTTTTCGGAAGAGTTGATCCTGTCAAGTGATGCGTATAGGGTCGTTGACTTGCCGCTGCCGGTCGGCCCGGTGATCAGGATCATGCCGTAGGGATTCTTGATCATCTCCTCGTAGATGTCCAGGAGGACCCGGTCGAAACCCAGCTCCTCCATAGTGATAAAGGACGCCTCCTTGTCCAGCAGACGCATGACAATGCTCTCTCCGTATACGGTCGGGAGGGTCGAAACCCTGATGTCGATCTGCTTTCCTCCTGAGGAGACCTTGATCCTCCCGTCCTGGGGAAGCCGCCTCTCCGCGATATTCATCTGGGCAAGCAGCTTGACCCTCGAAGAGATCGCGGAGTACATCCTGGAGGGAAGGACCTCCTTCTCATAGAGCACTCCGTCAATGCGGTAGCGCGCCTTTACGCTCACCTCGCCCGGCTCGATATGGACGTCACTCGCGCGCTCCTTTACCGCGTTTTCGATGATGATATTGACTAATTGTATGATGCCCTTTTCCTGGGCAAGGTCCTTGAGGTGGCTGATCTCGCCTGTTACGTCCGCTGCCGGGGCCTCATTCTCTTCGGCGTCCTCGATCAACTGCTGCATGACTGCGGAGGTCGATCCCCGGAGTATCTTCAGGTGCTGCAGAATAGCGGACGCACCCGCGAGGCTGACCGCGATATCGTAACCAAGGGAAGACCTTAAGGACTCTATCCCCTCTGTTTTTGCAGGATCGCCCACAGCCACGGCAAGGAGGTTGCCGTCCAGCCTGAGGGGAAGGATCAGGTTATTCTCAAGGAAATTAAATGACAGCTTTTCGATAGGGACCGCATCGGGAAACTCCTTGACGTCCGCAAGAGGCAGACCGAACTGGACGGACAGGGCCTTCAGTATCCTTTCTTCCGGCAATCCGCTGTTCATGAGGATCTCGCCGACCCTCCGCGCGCCGCCCTCCGTCTTCTGGATATCCAGGGCGCTGGTTAAATCGGCCTCGGTGATGAAGCCCATTTCAAGGAGCACTTCTCCGATCTTCTTGCTCATGCCGGCTCAGACATATTAACTCGTCGCATCATCATGAGATATATTCTCTCCGCGCCCTGCTTCCCAGCGAGGTGATGATCTCGTAAGGGATCGTGTTTATCCTCGATGCCATTTCACGGGCAGTGATGGTCTCGCCTGCCTGGCCTCCCAGAAGCACCACCTCGTCGCCCTCCGAAACGTCTTGAATGCCGGTGACATCGATCATCGTCAGGTCCATGCAGACCCTGCCCGCGACCGGCGCGCGCCTCCCCCTGACGAGGACCTCGGCATTATTGGAGAAAAGACGGTTAAAGCCATCGGCATACCCGGCGGGAATCACCCCTATCAGGCTCTCACGTCTCGTGACAAAAGTCCTTCCATAACTGACCGGCTGTCCCTTTGACAGGCGTCTCAGGGCGAGGATATGGGTCTTTACCTTCATGACCGGCTTCAGCCCGAAGTCTTCCTCAAAGGGCGAGCATCCGTAGAGGAGGATACCGGGTCTGACAGCGTCGAATAAGGCATCATGAAGGGAGAGCGCCGCCGCGCTGTTGGCCATATGGCAAAGGACAGGGTGGCCGAGTCTCGTCACAACGGTCTTCCGTATCTCCTCGAAGGCCTTTATCTGTTCGAGGGCGTAAGAACGGTCAGCCAGGTCAGCCTCTGAAAAATGGCTCATCAGTCCAGCCAGTTTGATCCCTTCCATTCCGGCGATAGCGACAGCTTCTGATGCGGCGGCGCCGGCCTGCACTCCGAGCCTGCCCATGCCGGTATCGATCTTAAGGTGTACCGACATCACTGTTGACCGTCTGGCCGCCTCACTGGAAAAGGCAGCGGCCGCCCGCCGGTCCGAGACTACCGGTGTAAGGCTGAGATCGAAATAATCGTGGATGTCGGACCGGTCGAAGAGGACGATTATCGGGACAGTGATACCGGAGGCGCGGAGAACCCTGGCCTCGCCGGTAAAGGCGACGGCAAGATGGGTAATTCCTTCGGCTGTCAGCGCTCTCGAAACCGCGGCAGCGCCGTGTCCATAGGCGTCTGCCTTGACAACGGCTATGACGGCCCGTTTGCGGACTATCTTTCTGACAACGGCGAGATTGTTCTGCAGGGCTGACAGGTCTATTTCGGCTACCGGCCCCCTATTCACCCTTTCCCTTTTCCTCGCCTCCCTTGCCCTCTTCCTGGATTTTCTTCTTGGGCGTGACGTCTATCTCGTCCGGCTCCGACGTCGCCTTTTTGAAATTCTTGATTGCCTGACCGATACCCCGCCCGATCTCGGGCAGCCTGTTGGCCCCGAAGAGAACAAGGACTATGACCATGATAACGATAAGCTCCGGCATGCCTAATCCAAACATTTATTACCTCCTGTCGCCTGTTCCGTCGCGCTGTGGATATGACAAATTGGTGCCATTCATAAGCATATCAGTATATTTTATTTAAATATGAGGCGCAATACAAGACAAAAATCTTTATAGATTAAAGAATTATCCCTTGCCCTAAGGCTGCAAATTCTGTTATAACTATAGTAACTATATGTGAGGTTGATTTCCTGCCCTGCAGGTGATATGTGAAAAAGTTGATCCGGCAAATTAGATCTTTAGGGAGCCAGCGTGAGGCTTCGGTGTGCATATTGCCCGAGCGGCAAG
>JAKAGF010000029.1 GCA_021825805.1 Nitrospirota bacterium | reverse complement strand
ATATCCACTGGGGAGCGATACTCCATTATAATATTGTTATTCGCGCCGAAGCTCGCCACGAGGAAGACCTCCTGAAAGGCATACCAACCGTTCGGATTGCAGGCGGTCACGACAATCGCCAGGACGTTGCTCAGGACAATCGCCTTTCTCATGGGGATCAGCCTCTCCTCGAAGAATGAGAAAAGGGCATAGACCGCAAGAATGAAGATGCATATGACGTACCCCCCGTGCATGTTGGCCGTCAGAAGCATAGCCGGGATATTGATAAGGAAAAGGGGCCATTGTTTCCTCTTGTGGACCGCCCACTCCACCGCGGCTATGATCAGGATCGCGCACAGGAACGCAAACATCTGGGGCCTGTCCGAATCCTCGATAGCGGTTCTTGTCGCGAGCATGAACGGCAGCAGCGCAAGGCTGGATAATCCATTCTCAGAAAGCAGCCGGACAAGCGAAAAGACGATTGCCGCTATTGCAACGAAAACGAGTCCCCTGAAGACGATCAGGCCCGTAAATCCAAAATATTTGACGACTACCGAGAAGAGCGCCTGCGCGAGCCAATACTGCTTCATGAAGAAAGCGCGGTGCTCGCTGCCCACGGGCTCCCTGCCATAGGTATAAGTGAAAGGGTCGTCCTGCGGCAATGCCGAATGACTCAGGATATAGTCACCTGTCTTCAGATGCCACCAGAAGTCAGCTGAATTGATAGGCGCCAGGGCAGTGACGAACACGGCGGCAGCCATAAGGCAGAAGGCTGCGATGACCCACATTTTTTCTGTCTTCGAATTCATCGTGCGCGCTATTTTCCCGGTTACCGGCTGTAATTGACTCCCCGCTCGATACCCTCTATCCTGAAGAGGTCGTCGCCTCCTATCGCCTCCAGAAGGGCATCCTCGCCTATGCGGTTGTAAAAAACCGGCCTCATCAGAGAGGCATCATCCCGACAACCGGTCAGCGACTGCCGCAATCCGCTGTCGTTCATGATAATCTCAGCGATCCTCAGCCGTCTGTAGAGCCGGATATGCGTGTTGATGCCAACGCCGTCAGGCCTCGCCCTGCGGAACAGGTCAAGATAGAAAGGAAGGACATCATCATCCTCGTGTGGAAAGCCGGCAAGAAAATCCACAACAATACGTATGCCCGAGGACTTTGCGCTGAAGATGATCTTCTGGATATCGTCCCAGTAGAGGGGGCATTTTTTCCATGAATCAACGCTCAAGGTGATCAGCGATACCCCGGTTTCGCCCATGAGCCTTATCAGTCTCCGGCTGAAGTTGGCCGGCTTCATATAGACCGCCCAGTCGATCTTCAGGCCCGACCTTTTCAGGCGTTCGCAGAAGGAAATGCAGTGATCAGAATCTTCATTGAATTCAGGGTCGCAGAGATGGAACCGCGTTACGCCGTTGTTGACAAAGCCCCGCAGCTCTTCGACCACCTCATCCGCCGGCCTGAACGACACCGGGGTCAACGCCTCGATGCAATACACGCAGGACGAGGAGCATCCCGTGTGGGTCGCAAAACCCGCGATACCGCCCTTTTCAAGATATGCCCGATAATCTATGCCGGCGCGTTTTCTCCGGCAGGATATATCATAGCGCTACCTTCTCCGAAAGATAGGATTTTTAATTCCGCCGCCGGCTACGGCATGGAGGAGGTCCCGCACAGCGTCCTCCGCAGGACCTTCCACCGCATAATCGGCGCCCAGATATTCAAGGACCCCCGCGGGATTGGTCGAAACCCCCGTACCGCCGATAATCACGCTCAAACCGGAACGCTCCTTGATGTCATGAATCATGCGCCGTATGTCTTCAAGAAAAAACTCGTTCGTCTGATACAGTACGGTATCAACGTTCCTGACCGTTACGCCTACGATATCCGGTCTGAAGGAAGAGATAGCCACATGGATATCGCGCTCCGGCTTTTCGGAAAAACAGAGATCAAGAAGCTCGGATTCGTGCCCGATACGGTCGAGAGTCCCGGCCACGTGCTCAAGGCCTATGGGCGGCACGGGAGGAATAACATACCTGTTCGGATTGACGAGCAGTATTCGCATGTGTGTTGTATATTACTATTTTTTTGCCGCTGAAGAGGGGGATGGTCAGTCGGCGTCCGCAAAACGAACGAGGGTGCCGCGCTTTCGGGCGCCGTATCTGAAGATGGTTATCCCCTTGCATCCTCTTTGATACGCCAGAAGAAAGGCGCGCGCAACATCTTCCCTGCTCGCCCTGTGCGGCATGTTGATCGTCTTTGATACGGCATTATCAGTATACTCCTGGAATCGGGCCTGCATCTCTATATGATCTTCACAGCGGATCTCATGGGCCGTCTTGAAGAGCCTTCTGATCTTCCCTGGAACTTCCCTGATACCCCTTGCATTGCCCTGTCTGAGGATGCGCTCTCTCAGCTCATCCGAATAGAAGCCCGCCGCCCTGGCGGCGTCAAAAAACAGCCGGTTCAATTCAGTCAGCTCCGTGTCCATGATGAGCCGCTTATAGGCAAGCGCAAACAACGGCTCAATCCCGCTCGAACAGTCCGCGATGATGGAAAGGGTTCCCGTAGGAGCGATGGTCGTAGTGGTGGCATTACGGAGCCGGGGCATGCCGTGTCCATCATAGACGGAGCCGGGGAAGTTCGGAAAGACGCCGCGCTCCGCGGCCAGTTCTGATGAACATCGCCGGGCAGTTTCCCTGAAGAACCTCATAAAATCACCTGCAAAGGCAAAGGCTTCCCTGCTGTTGTAGGGCATTCCCATCCGGATAAGCATGTCAGCCCAGCCCATAACCCCGAGCCCGATCTTCCTGTTTGCCTTGTGTACTGCCTCAATTTCAGGGAGAGGATAGCGGTTCACCTCTATGGCGTCGTCCAGGAACCTCACTGCTGTCCGTATATCGTCTGAAAGGGATTCATAATCAACGCCGGGCCTCCGGCCGTCATTCCTGACGTACTTGCCGAGATTTATCGAGCCCAGGACGCAGGCCTCGTAGGGAAGCAGGGGTTGTTCCCCGCATGGGTTGGTTGACTCCATGCTGCCGATATGGGGCGTAGGATTAGCCCTGTTGATGGCGTCGATAAAAATTATGCCTGGGTCCCCGGTCTCCCACGCACTGGCGACTATCTCGTCAAAGACGAGCCGCGCCCTGATCTTTTTGTGCGCCTCATGGGATCGGGGATTCAGCAGCAGGTACTCGCTGTCGGAGCGGAGCGCATCCATGAAAACATCGGTCACCGCGACCGATATGTTGAAGTTCTCGAGCTCCCCTTCCCGTCTTTTAATGCGGATAAAGTCCAGAATATCCGGGTGATCCACCCGCAGTATCCCCATGTTGGCGCCCCTGCGCGCGCCCCCCTGTTTGATCACCTCCGTTGCTGTATTGAAAATTCTCATAAAGGAGACGGGACCGCTCGCAACCCCTCCGGTTGACCTGACGATATCTTCCTTCGGCCTGAGATGGGAGAACGAGAATCCGGCGCCTCCGCCGCTTTGGAGGATGAGCGCGGCGTTCTTAAGGGTACCGAAGATGCTCTCCATGGAGTCCTCGACCGGCAGCACGAAGCAGGCAGCCAGTTGTGCCAGGGCCTTTCCCGCGTTCATCATGGCGGGTGAATTGGGCAGGAACTTCAGGTCTGTCATGAGGGCCAGGAACCTTTCCCGCCAGTACATATGGTCGTGGCCGTATGCCCCTTCCGCGCCGGCAACAAAATCAGCCACCCTCTCAAACATCTCCTGAGGCGTCTCGACTGTCCTCCCCTTTTCATCCCGCAGCTGGTACCTGGCCTTGAGGACGAATTTTGCATTTTCGCTCAGGTTCATTATGCAGAGTATATCAGATATGCGGCCAAAGCCAATTCACGCGTGGCCGTCACAGCAGACCGGCAAAGACATTCCCCTAAAAAACATGGTTTTATCTTGACTTATATGTGAAACTTGTATACATTTTAACTGATAAATCAGAGTCTTGGGGAGAGAAAAAAAGTGACGGATACGATGGGGATTCTAATTTTCAACAGGAATGACAGCGAGCGTCGGGCGCTGAGCCTCCTAATGAAAACGGAGGAGAACACTGTCTTTGATACTTCTGACGCCCTGGAGGCCCTCCATCTTCTTCGGAAGGAAAATATCGCCGTCATCATGGCCGGTCCCGACATTGGCGGTATCGACCGTCGGGAGTTCAAAGGTATCGTTTCGAAACTCAATCCCGGCGTGAGTGTTATCTTCACCTCCCCCTTTAACCGAAAAGACAAGGACTTCCTGGTCAATATCGAAGAGTTTGTCCAACTCATCAATGACGCTCTCCACAGCGAAGGCAAACTGCGCAGGGAGCTTAAGGACGTCAAACAGTTCTCGTATGCTATAGCCGACCGTCTGCTCCAGATATTCGCTGTGAATGACAAATACTTTTTCAATAACGACCATCTGGTCTCGGAGCTTTCAGGTCGAATAGCCCATAAGATGGGGCTTGATGACCACATCGTTGAGTCGATCCGGATGGCTGCCCTGCTCCGGGACCTGGGCAGGGTGGTCATCCATCAGCAGATACTTGAGGAGACAAAGAAACTCAACCAGGCGGAACTCATTCCGGTCAAGGCCCATCCCATTCACACCATGCAGATTCTGCGGCACGTCAGGTTCCCGTGGAACTTAGATTCGATCATCAGCCAGCACCATGAACACTATGACGGGAGCGGCTATCCCATGGGGCTCAAAGGCAGGGAAATATCCATCGGAGCCCGGATAATCAATGTTGTTGACGCATACTACGCCATGACAACGGACAGACCTTACCGCAAGGCGCTGCCCAGGGACAAGGCGGTCGTTGAGATCAGGCATAACGCCGGCGGCCAGTTCGACCCCGAGGTCGTTGAGGTATTTCTCTCGGCCGTAACTGAAGAGCCCGCGGACGCCACGACAAAAAGGCGCATACTGATTTTCGAGCGCGAGCCCAATGTCGCCGCCATGATCAAGCTGGGCACGACCGAAAACGGGGTCGAGGTGATTCATGCCACGAGCAGCATCGAGGCCATCAGCCGCATCCGCCAGAAAAATCCGCAGCTCATCATCGCGGATACCGATGCGCTTGAGCCGGAGACCTTCATGAAGTTCTATAATACGGCGCTTCAAACAGCCGCTTCAGCGCCCCGGAATTTCCTGTTTATCGTTAAAGACCGCGAATTCCTGACGCGTTTCAACGGTCCGGTGGATTATGTTGTCAAGCCGCTCAATATCGACCAGATCACGGCAAAGATCAAGAGCCTCCTTTATGCGTCGGTTGAGCTGCCGGCCCAGGAAGAGGTGAAGGGCCTCACGGGTTCCCTTGAGGACTTCAACCTCACTGACATCATACAGATACTCAGCCTCGGCCTCAAGACCGCACGGGTAGAAATCACCAGGGATGAGGACAAGGGAACGCTCTACCTGCTCCGCGGAAAGATAGTGCATGCCTCGGTGAGTTCCCTGCGCGGGCCTGATGCGTTCTTCGAACTCATCAGATGGGACAAGGGCAACTTCTTTATCCTCCACGGCCAGGTGACCAACGACGTCAATATAACGCTTGACACCATGCATCTTCTGATCGAGGCGTGTACCATTCTCGACGAAAGACAGGCCAACAGGACCCCTCGTCTGCACAAGGTTTCCAAAATCTCCTGATTCTTTCTATACTATCGCTGCGCATGGAAAAGACGCAGACTACCGATGCAGCGGTCTCGGACGTTGCCTTGAAAGACATTATTACCCTTCCGGTGATCGTCGCCTCTCTCGGCTACTTTGTGGACATCTATGACCTCATACTCTTCAGTATCGTCCGCATAGCCAGCCTCAAATCCATCGGACTGCAGGGGCAGGAGCTGCTCAACCGGGGCGTCTTCCTCTTAAATATGCAGATGGCGGGTATGCTCCTGGGCGGCATCATATGGGGCGTGCTCGGCGACAAAAAAGGGAGGGTGAAGATACTTTTCGGCTCCATATTCCTTTATTCAGTCGCAAACACCGCCAATGGCTTTGTTGATTCCATAGGGTCCTATGCCTTGTGGCGGTTCATCGCAGGAATAGGTCTCGCGGGCGAACTGGGCGCCGGGGTCACCCTCGTGCTCGAAAACCTGCCGAAAAATTCGCGCGGATACGGCACAATGATAGTCGCCTCCGTGGGCGTTACCGGCGCCATTCTGGCCAATTTCATCGCAAAACATTTTGACTGGAGAATCGCCTATTTTATCGGCGGGGGGCTGGGGCTGCTTCTTCTTATCATGCGGATAGGCGTGTTTGAATCAGGGATGTACAAAGAGATGGAGCCCCGGCAGGTAAAGAAGGGGGACCTTTTCAGTCTCTTTACGGACAGGAGAAAATTTTTCAAGTATATGAAATCCATCCTGATCGGCCTTCCGATATGGTTTGCCGTCGGCATACTCATCACCTTTTCTCCTGAATTCGCGAAGGCATTGGGCGTATCCGGTCCGGTCAGTGCTGGAGAGGCGGTCATGTTCTGTTACCTTGGTCTCGTATTCGGAGACTTTGCGAGCGGATTCCTCAGCCAATACATGGGAAGCAGAAGAAAGATCGTGTTGCTCTTCCAGATTCTCTCCTGCGTGGCGATAGCCCTTTATTTCACGCTGCGAAACATAAGCCCATCTCTTTTTTATATCAACTGTCTGGCGATAGGGTTTGCGGTAGGTTACTGGGCGATATTCATAACCATTGCCGCCGAGCAGTTCGGCACGAACCTGAGGGCCACCGTCGCCTCGACTGTTCCTAATTTCATCCGGGGCATGGTTATCCCGATCACGTTTTCCTTCCAGGTCGCGAAGGAGATGTTCGGCATTCTTCAGGGCGCGGCGCTTGTCGGAACTATATGTCTGCTGATTTCGCTGTATGCCTTGCGCGGTCTCGAAGAGACCTTCCACAAGGATCTCAACTATATCGAAGAATAGAAGACAGTCGCAGAGCCGCTTCTTGTCAGTTCTGACGTGCGCCGGCCTGTTTCCTGCCTTGTTCCACCCTTTGCGCAACATATGAGAGGAGCCTCTGGATGCCTTTGCCCGTTGCCGCGGATACAGGGAAGAACTCCATCCCTTCAGACTCACAATGCCTTTGAAGGGCAGCAAGTCGCGACTTGTCTCCCGCTATGTCGAGCTTGGTCCCGACCACTATCCGGGGTTTGAGGATAAGTTCCCTGCTGTAGAGTTCCATTTCCCTGTTGATAGTAATAAGATTGCTCGCGGGATCCGTCTCGTCCATCTCGGATATATCCACGAGGTGCAGGAGTATGGAAGTCCTCTCCACATGTCTGAGGAACTGCAAGCCAAGACCGGTGCCCATATGGGCTCCTTCGATTATGCCGGGTATGTCGGCAACGACAAAGCTTCTGAAACCTTTGAGTTTTACCACACCCAGGTTCGGCACCAAAGTCGTAAAAGGATAGTCGGCAATCTTCGGCCGCGCCGAGGAAATGACGGAAATCAACGTGGACTTTCCGGCATTCGGCATCCCGATAAGACCCACATCCGCCAGAAGTTTCAGTTCGAGAATGAGAGACCTTTCCTCCCCCTCTTCGCCCGGCTGGGCATAGCGGGGCGCCTGGCGCGTTGCGGTGGCAAAGTGTGAATTTCCCTGCCCTCCCCGTCCGCCGTGCGCGATGACAATCCGCGCTCCGTCGCTCGCAAGATCAGCCAGTATCTCACCGCTAACCTCATCCCTGATTTCAGTGCCGACGGGCACCCTGATGACAAGGTCTTTTCCGTCTCTGCCGTGCATCCGCTTGCCCATGCCATGCTGCCCTTTCTCAGCGTTGTATTCCTTCTTATACTTGAGATCCAAAAGGGTATTGAGGTCTTGCGTTGCCGCAAAGATGATGTGGCCGCCCCTGCCGCCGTCTCCGCCGTCGGGCCCCCCGCGCGGCACATATTTTTCCCGCCTGAAGCTCACACATCCCCTGCCGCCGTGCCCAGCCTTTACCGCAATTTTTGCATAATCGACGAACTTCATTCAGTCAGCCTCTGTGAATCCTTTCCTGCGGCGTCTTCACCCAATAAAAAAGGCAGACCGGAATCTGCCTTTTAAAAACTTATGTCTGAGAATGCCTATCCCTGGGCGACCGGATAAACACTGATCTTCAGCCTGTCCCTGTCCTTCCGCTCGAAATTCACAACTCCGTCAGCCAGTGCAAAAAGGGTATCGTCGGAGCCCTTTCCCACATTGGCGCCGGGATGGAACTTCGTGCCGCGCTGTCTCACCAGGATATTGCCGGCCTTCACTGTCTGGCCGCCGAACTTCTTTACGCCGAGACGCTGCGCCTGGCTGTCCCGTCCGTTTCTTGAACTGCCGACTCCTTTTTTATGTGCCATGCTATCCTCCGAAAACTATATCCTTTATTTTCACCACCGTGTACTGCTGCCGGTGTCCGTTGAGTTTCTGATGTCCCTTTCTCGGCTTTTTCTTGTATACCAAAACCTTGCCGGCCTTTTCGTTGCCCTGGACCTCGACTTGCACCGATGCATTCTTCAGGTACGGCTCGCCCACGTAAACCTTCTCGTCTTTCGAAACCAGCAGGACCTTCTCAAACGTAGCCTCGGCGCTGCTTCCGGCGGCCATCTTCTGAACCCTTATCACATCACCAGGGGCCACCCTGTGCTGCTGTCCTCCATTTTCAATGACTGCGTACATAGTATCTCACCTCCGAATAAATATTAAAGCCTACAGAAGGCGAAAAAGTCAACAAAAACACCCGCCCGATAATCAGAGAAACAAGCCCACGCGGGTTATTTATGTCCATAATTTATTATCCTGAACAGATTCTCGACAGCAGCCCCTGGCAGATATTTCATGTCAGCCCAATACCAAGTTGTGCCGAAGGCGAACATGCAGGGAATATTCAAGATACCCTGCGGTGTAAGTGTTGCAAGACAGAACGCCGCGGGACCGAAAGTAAGGGCCTTGAACTGGTCAGATGAGGGGGAATACCCGAGGTCCACCCAATACGGTGTTGTCCCGAAGGCAAAAAGGCAGGGGACCTTGATGGTCCCATTATCCTGCATTGTTGCGATGCATGAATCCCCTGCTGAAGACTGTTCAGCTGGACCGTATGCCTTGATCATGAAGCTGTCGCTTGCCGGCAGATACTTCATATCCATCCAGTATGCAGCTGTCCCGCTGCTGACGCAGGGGATGTGCATGGCGCCATCTCCGGCGAGTGTTGCCACGCAAAACCGCCCAGGTCCATATTGAGCGATATTGAACATATTTTCTACCGCGGGATCGGGCACATACCGCATATCCAGCCAATAAGGGGAAGTCCCGAAGGCATACAGGCACGGGATGCGCAGAGTTCCTTCATTAGACAATGTTGCCGAACAACTGTTCCCTGAAAATTGAGCGCCAACGGCGGTGTTGTCTCCTATTGCAAGAGAACAGGGGGCAGTCCCGCCGCACAGACCGCTCCAACCCGCGAAAGCTGACCCCGGATCCGGCGTCGCCGTAAGGGTGACCATCGTCCCGCCGCTGAAAGAAGACTCGGCGCTCGCACAGTCAGGGCCGCAACGGATTCCCGCCGGAGAACTCAATATCGTGCCTCCTCCTGTGCCGGTCTTTACTACCTTAAGGAAGAACTGCTCCGTGCCGGCCTGAAGCACGGAGAAAGACTGTCCGGCGATGTCTATTTTGCCGGAACGGCCGCCCGCGCCTGAATTTGCTGAGACTGAAAAGACGACGGAACCGCCGCCAGTCCCGGTATTGCCTGATACGATAGAGAGCCACGGGCTGTTTTCCAGCGCGATCCAACTGCAGCCGTTCAACGGCGCTGTCACATTCACACTCCCGACGCCGCCTGATGCGGGGAAAAAAATGCTCGAAGGCGAAATCTTGTACAGACAACCCTTGACGGTTCCATTCTGGACTACAGCAAAGCTCTTTCCCGCTATCATGATCGTTGCCGTGCGGGTATCAGTGCCTGAAAAAGTCGAAACATCATAGTTGACCGCGCCGCTCCCCGTTCCACTGGTCCCGGCGAGGGTTATCCATGCCGCGCTGCTTGCTGTAGTCCAGCGGCAGTTAGCTGCAGACGTTGTAACCGCGATGCTGCCCGATCCGCCCACCGCGGCAAAAGTCTGCGTTGCAGGGGAGATGGAATACGTGCAAGTAGCGGCCTCGGCTGTCTGCGTGACCGCAAGGGCTTGATCAGCTATGAAAACAGTGCCGGTTCTTGGCGCCCCCCCGCTATATGCAGCCACGCTGTAAGCCACGGCGCCGTTGCCGGAACCACTGCTTCCGGAAGTGATCGTGATCCATGATGAGTTGCTTGCGGCTGACCAGGCGCACCCTGACGGCGCTGTAACGGAGACGTTACCCGTGCCTCCGGTCGAATCGAATGTCTGAGTCGTGGGAGAAATAAAGACAGCGCAATAGGACCCCTGGGTCCCTGACTGCGTCACTGAAACAGATTGCCCTGCGACGGCTATGTTTCCCTGTCTTCCCGCAGCATCCGGATTAGAGGAAACTGTATAGACGACGGTACCGCTTCCCGTGCCGCTGGTCCCGGCGAGTGTTATCCAGGATGTTGCAGTTGATACTGTCCATCGGCAGCTTGCCGCGGAGGTCGTGACAGTGAAGCTGCCGGTCCCCCCTGCAACAGGGAAAGACTGCGCTGTGGGATAAATCGAATATGTGCACGATGCAGCCTGGGCGGATTGCGTTACCGTAAAAATCTGGTTCGCTATGGTGATTGTGCCCGTTCTTGGCGTCGTGCCGTCCATCGCCGCAACATTATAATTTACCGAGCCGCTGCCTGATCCGGCACTGCCGGAAGATATGGTAATCCACGACGCGTTACCGGCGGCAGACCAGTTGCATCCGGCAGATGTTGTAACGGTAATATTTCCTGCGCCCCCTGATGCGCCAAAGGACTGGCCTGAGGGGCTGAGGCTATAAGTGCAGACTGAAGAGGCGGTCTGCGTGACCAGAAAAAGTTCTCCAGCCACGCTGATTGTCCCTGTCCGCTGATTCGCTTCGGTATTAGCAGAAACTGAATATGCTACTGTCCCGGAGCCGCTGCCGCTGCTCCCTGATGTTATGGTAATCCAGGAAGCAGCGGTAGATGCCGTCCAACCGGAGCCGCAGCCTCCACTCGGGGCGGTTACCGTTATGGAGCCGGAGCCTCCTGAAGCCCCGTAGGTCTGACTGACCGGACTAATCGTAAAGGCACAGCTTCCAGCTCCGGACTGCGCGACCGTAAAGGCCTGACCTGCAATATATATGTTGCCCGTTCGGGCCGCACCCGTATTGGCATCAACCGTGAAGTTGACAATGCCGTTTCCGGTACCGCTTGTTCCAGGAATGGTTATCCATGAAGCACTGCTCGCCGCTGTCCAGGGACAGTTCCCTTCGGACGTATTCACGCTGATGCTGCTGCTCCCCCCGGCTGCGCTGAACGACTGGCCGGTCGGAGAGATCCAGTAGGCGCACGTTGACGGCGGGATCATAAATGCCTCCGCGCAGACCCCGGCGCAGAAAAGAAATGTCAGCATAGCCGGCAGAAACGGGAAAAACAGGCGCCTCAACATGATATGTCAACCTCCTAAGGGTTATGCTTGATGCAGCCCCCTTCTTTAGTGTAAATAAACCATACACACAATATATTGTCAATACAGACTGAGCTGCTGAAGGCTGCTCTTTACCACAGACAGGAGGAAAATGGTCTCGCAATCGGTGGCCGGGACCTCTTCCCTATCCGTTGACATAGCGGTCTATAAAAGTTAATGTATATATAAAGATACATACGAGGTGATAACATGAAATTCGCCAACATCAGGGATCTCCAAAAAGACGCCTCTGCCCTTGTAAGCCTCGCCGAACATGGCGAGGATGTGATTATCACGAAACGGGGCAAGCCGGCGGCGGTGATCTATCCGCTCAGCGAGGAGCAGATCGAGGAGTACATGATCGAGCACAGCCCCACGATCAGGAAGAAGATCGCCGAGGGCCTGAAAGATGCCCGGGAAGGCCGGGTTACGCCGATAGGGGACCTCCTCAAGGGGAAGAAGGCCGGGAAGCTTGCCAGGACAAAGGTATAAGGTAGGCTTCACGGATAAAGCCCTGGGCGACATTGAGGGGCTTTTCGGCCTTGATCGCGTCCGGATCGTGAAGGGCTGCCTGAGGCTCCAGGAGGACCCTGCGCCGGATGGCAAGCACGTGAAGAAACTGCGGGGATACAGGGACCTTTACCGGCTTCGCATCGGCGATTATAGAGCGGTCTTCGAGTGGAAAAGCGAGACCGTCACGGTGATCACCATCCTCACCCGACAGGATTTTGGGAAGAAATATTGAGTCTCTAACCCTTACTCCTTTGCGCCTCCTCCCAGCACCTTATAGAGCGTCACCTGATTGACAAGCCTGGAAAGGCGAACCGAAATCAACCCCTGCTGTGCACTGTAAAGAGAGCGTTGTGAATCCAGCACATTCAGGTAGTTTGCTATGCCGTTGCGGTAGCGCGCCTGCGCCAGGCGATAGCTCGCGGCAGAGGCATCCGCCAGAGATTGCTGCGCCTCCATTTGATCGCCGATGGTCCCGCGTTGCGCAAGGGCGTCGGCCACTTCCCTGAAAGCGCCCTGAATCGCTTTTTCATATCGGGCAAGGAAGATTTCACGGTCAACTTCAGTAACCTTCAGGTTGGCCTGATTCCTCCCGGTGTCGAATATCGGCAGGGTGATTTGCGGTGCAAAGCTCCATGCCTCGGACCCAGTTCCGAAAAGTCCGGACAACTGATTGCTGGATGTGCCGATGCTCGTGGTGAGGGTGATGCGCGGGAAGAAGGCCGCGCGTGCCGCTCCGATGTTGGCGTTGGCAGCCTTGAGGAGGTGTTCTGCCTGCATGATATCGGGACGGCGTTGCAGCACGTCGGACGGCAGACCCGCGCTGAACTCCTTCAGCGCGGTAATCTCGCTGAGCCCGGCCGGCATGAGATCCGCCGGCGCCGGTGAACCGATCACAAGCGCCAGTGCGTTTTCATCCTGGGCCACCTGGCTGGTGAAGCGGGCGATATCCACTCGGGCCGAATCAACGCTGGTCTGGGCCTGACGAAGATCCAGCTCCGAGGAGGCTCCGGCTTCAAAGCGTCGCTTGATAAGGTTGTACGAAGCCTGCTGGCTCTCGAAAGTGTCCTGAGCGATTTTCAGGCGGTCTTTATCAGCGGCAAGGGTCAGATAGTTGCTTGCAACCTCGGCTACCAGGCTGATCTGAACACTGCGGCGTACTTCCTCGGTCGCGAAAAACTCCTCCAGCGCACGGTCTTTAAGGCTTCGAACGCGCCCGAAAAGATCAAGCTCGTAGGCGCTGAACCCGAGGCCGACACTGTATTGATGAACAGTTATAGCCTGCCCGGCAGCCGAGAGGCTTCCAGGCGCCCGCTGTTCGATCCCGCTGCCTGCCGCGTTCACTGTTGGAAATAGATCAGCGCGCTGAATGCGATACAGCGCCCGCGACCTTTCGATATTAAGTGCAACCACGCGCAGGTCCCGGTTGTTTTCAAGCGCTCGAGCAATCAGCTTCTGAAGTTGCTCATGAATAAAAACCTCTTGCCATTTGATGTCTGCGGCGGCCTGATCAGTCGACTTGGCTCCGTCCTTGTAAGCAGGACCGCCCGGCCATTCGGACGGAACAGGCGCTTCCGGGCGTGTATATGTGGGGGCCATTCCCGCACAGCCGGACAGAACCAGCAACGCAAAAGCAATGGCTGCGCCACGGAGATGGTTTGTCATTGCGCTGTTACTCAATCGTTTTTTCATATCACTGTCCCTCCGCGGTAGTGGCAATAGCAGGCGCTGCTTGCGGCTTGTATTTTTCCCGGCCAAACAGCCGTGACACCAGCACAAAGAAAAATGGAATAAAGACCAGGTCGATGAAAGTAGCCGAAAGCAATCCCCCGGTGACGGCAGTGCCGATGGCGTTTTGGGCCGCAGCCCCGGCGCCCTTGGTAAGGGCCAGCGGCAGGGTGCCGAAGAAAAAAGCCAGAGAGGTCATGATGACCGGACGAAGCCTGATCTTCACCGCCGTTAAGGTGGCCTCCATCAGCTCGTGACCCTGATTCATCTGATACTTGATGAACTGGATGATCAGTATGGCGTTCTTGGTGGAAAGCCCCATGGTGGTAAGCAGACCTATCTGGAGATAGACGTCGTTGGGCAGCACCCGCAGCGTAACCGCCGTGACCGCCCCTACCAGACCCAGCGGCAGCATCAGCAGGTTGACAAAGGGGATGCTCCAGCTCTCATACAACGCGGCCACGGAGAGAAACACCACCAGGAGTGAGATGGCATACAGGGCCGGAGCCTGTTTGCCGGCCTGTTTTTCCTCATAGGAGAGACCTGTCCATTCGTAACCGATCCCGATTGGCAACTGGGCAGCTATCTTCTCCATCTCGGCCATCGCCTCGCCGGTGCTTACCCCCGGCGCTGCCTGTCCCATGATCTCGACCGACGGAATGCCGTTATAGCGCTCCAGCCGGGGTGAGCCGTACTGCCAGTGGGCAGTGGCAAAGGCTGAAAACGGCGCCATCTCCCCGCGTTTGTTGCTGACATACCAGCTGTTGATGTCCTCCGGCAGCATCCGGTATCGGGCGTCGGCCTGGAGATAGACCTTCTTGACCCGGCCGTTCTGGATGAAGTCGTTGATGTAGGAGCTGCCCCAGGCTGTCGCAAGGACATTGTTGATGTCAGCCACGGAGACCCCCATGGCGCCGGCGCGCACATCATCGATATCCAGCTTGAACTGGGGCGAGTCATCCTGGCCGTTGGGACGCACTGCGATCAGTTTCGGGTTCTTCATGGCCGTTCCCAGGAGCTGGTTACGCGCTTCCATCAGCTTTTCATGTCCCAGGCCGCCACGGTCCTGCAACTGAAAGTCAAAGCCGTTGGCCTGCCCCAACTCCACCACCGCCGGTGGTGAGAAGGCAAAGGCCAGGCCATCCCGGATCCGCGAAAACGCCTTCATGGCCCGGCCGGCAATGGCCGGCGCCTTCAGGTCAGGGGTCTCGCGCTGATGCCAATCCTTAAGCTTCACAAATGCCAGTCCCATATTCTGGCCGCGACCGGCAAAACTGAACCCGGCCACGGTGATTATGGCATCCACCGTTTTAGTCTCCTGCTCAAGAAAATGCTTCTCTATCTGGCGGATAACCTGGATGGTCCGCTCCTGGGTAGCCCCTGCGGGCAGTTGTATCTGACAGACGATGAACCCCTGGTCCTCATCGGGCAGAAAGGCGGTGGGGAGCCGCAGGAAAAAGAACACCATGGCGGCAACAATGGCGCCGTATATCATCAGGTAGCGCACCGGCTTGCCAAAGGAGCGATTGACGATCCGTTCATACTGCGCCCTTCTGTTTTCAAACAATCTGTTAAACCACCTGAAGAACCACCTGAACCAGCCGGTTTCACCGAAGTGATGACCTTTTCCGATCGGCTTGAGGAGGTTGGCGCAGAGCGCCGGTGTCAGGATCATCGCCGTCATCACAGAGAGGATCATGGCGGAGATGATGGTAATGGAGAACTGACGGTAGATGACGCCGGTAGAGCCGCCGAAGAAGGCCATAGGCAGAAAGACCGCCGTCAGCACCGTGGCAATTCCCCATAGCGCGCTGGTAATCTGGCCCATGGATTTGACTGTGGCGTCATGGGGAGACAAGCCTTCCTCGGACATGATACGTTCCACGTTTTCAACGACGACGATAGCGTCGTCCACCAGCAGGCCGATGACAATGACCAGGGCGAACATCGTGAGTGTGTTGATTGAAAAACCGGCTGCCGCCAGAACACCCATGGTGCCGAGCAGCACTACCGGCACAGCGATGGTAGGTATAAGGGTAGCCCGTATGTTCTGGAGGAAGACGAACATGACGAGGAAGACCAGAAAGATCGCTACAATCAGCGTCTCCACCACTTCCGAGATCGAGATCCTGACAAAGGGGGTGGTGTCATAGGGATAGACCACCTTCACGCCGGGGGGGAAATATTTCGACAGTTCCTCCATCTTGGCCTTGACCCGATTACCTGTTTCGAGCGCGTTGGCGCCGGCCGCGAGCCGGATTGCCATGCCCCCCACAGGTTTACCTTTATAGAACGACTGGATATCGTAATTTTCGGTGCCTATTTTACTTTCAGCCACGTCCTTGAGTTTTACCGTGGAACCATCGCTGTTGGTGCGCAGGATGATTGCATCGAACTGCTCCGTTGTCTGCAGAAGGGTACGGGCAGTAATAGTGGCGTTCAACTGCTGCCCCTCGTTTGCGGGGATGCCTCCGAACTGGCCGGCTGAGACCTGGGCATTCTGTGCCTGCAGCGCTGCAATCACATCGTTGGTGGTCAAATGGTAGTTATTCAGTTTTGCGGGGTTCAGCCAGATCCGCATGGCGTTCTGTGTGCCGAACAGCTGCAGCTCACCGACACCTTCGAGGCGGCTGACTATATCCTGGACGTTGGAGACCAGATAGTCGGTCAGGGTATGACGGTCCATGGAGCCGTCTTCGGATACGAGTCCAACTATCAGCAGGAAGTTCCTGGTGGATTTGACCACCTGGATCCCTTGCCTCTGCACTATCTGGGGCAGGAGCGGCGTAGCCAGCTGCAGCTTGTTCTGCACCTGCACCTGGGCGATATTGGGGTCAGTGCCGGCCTTGAAGGTCAGGTTGATAGCAACGGCCCCGGCAGAGTCGCTGGTGGATGACATATAGATCAGGTTATCTATGCCGTTGAGTTTCTGTTCGATCACCTGGGTGACCGTATCCTGAACGGTCTGGGCAGAGGCGCCGGGATACATGGCATTAATCGTGATCTGGGGCGGCGCGATGGGCGGATACTGGGAGACCGGCAGGGTCTTGATCGCCAGCAGGCCGGCCAGCATGACCATGATGGCGATTACCACGGCGAAGATAGGACGATTTATGAAGAATTTGGGCATTAAGCTTCTCCTTTATTTTTTTGCTGCCGCTTTCGGAGCGCCGGCGGGAGTTTCATTCGCCTTGCTGCCGAACGGCACGGCCTTTACAGTTGTCCCAGGGCGCGCCTTCTGCAGTCCTTCCAGTATGACTCTGTCACCTGCTTTGAGTCCTTCGCTGACGAGCCAGTTGTCGCCTACAGTCCGGATGACCTTGATCATCCTGGGTTCCACCTTCTCTTCCGCGCCCACGACCATGACCATGGCATTTCCGGCCGGATTGCGTGTTACACCCCTCTGTGAAACCAGAATCGCCTTATCGCTGACCCCTTCCTCCAGAATAGCGCGGACAAACATGCCCGGCAGAAGGATCTGTTTCGGGTTCGGGAAGACCGCACGCAACGTAACAGAACCGGTGCTCTGGTCCACGGTGACTTCAGAAAACTTCAGTCTGCCTGGCAACGGATACGAACTCCCATCCTCCAGGAGCAGCCTGGCCTGTGCCTGTGCGGCCCCATTGCTTTTCAGAAGACCGCTCGCCAGGTTCTGCTTCAGACGCAGCAGCTCGGCGCTGGACTGAGTGACATCCACATACATGGAGCTGAGATCCTGGATGGTGGCCAGCGCGGCAGGCTGACTGGCGGTTACCAGAGCGCCGTTGGTCACTGATGACCGGCCGATTCGTCCGGAGATGGGCGCGGTTACCTTTGTATAGGCCAGGTTGATCCTGGCGGTTTCTAATGCTGCCTTGCCGGCCTCTACATCAGCCTCAGCCTGCTTGAGCGCTGCACTCGCATCGTCATAATCCTGCTGACTGACTGCGTTGATTTTCACAAGCTCCTGATAGCGCCCGGCCTTGAGCCGGGCAGGAATGAGATTGGCCTCAGTCCTGGCAAGCGCTGCCTTTGCGCTGTTATAGGCTGCCTGGTAGACAGCAGGGGCAATCTGGTAAAGCACCTCACCCGCTTTGACATCCGCGCCTTCTGTAAACAGGCGGTTCTGGATGATGCCGCCTACCTGGGGCCGCACTTCTGCAATGAGGTAGGCAGAAGTGCGGCCGGAAAGCTCCGTCGTAAGCGCCACGCGTTGCGGCTGCGCCACCACTACCCCCACTTCGGGAACGCCTCCTTGCATCGGCCCGCCGGCTGTCGGCGGTTTTCCGCAACCGGTCAAGATAAGATATCCGGCAAACATCCCCACTATAATAATCGCTTTGGCTCTGCCTTTGGTTTGCATATACTGCGTTACGAATGTCATGTTCGATTCCTCCTATTTCTGCAAAACATAAATGGTAATGTTATATGAACCTCGCGGTCATTTGTACTTTTTCATAATGAAGACGGAGACAACTGCAAAAATCACCCATATGGCGGTAAGAAAAATAATGAAATCAATCATAAAAAGTTGTTGTTCTTATCAGCCTGCCGTCCGTGTTCGATAATCTGAAAAGCTAACACAAAAAAACACAGCTTAACAAGATTAATGTTGCAGGCAAAAAAAAAATTACTTCTGGTACCCCCGAAGCAATCCATCAACCACAGTTTGAGCGATCACCCTGCCCTTGTTTTTGAGAAAATTGGGTTTATATAAAGCCATCGTAATTAAACCGTGAGATGTTATGGCCAAAGTATGGGCTATCACATCCACATCCAGGTCGCGCATTCTTCCTGTTTTGATGCAGTCCCGCACCATTTCTCTGAACGCAAAATAGGTGTTTCGGGCCATTGATTCCTTTTCAACGAATTCTTCCTGGGTTCCGTAAATATTACTCTTCGTGAAAAAAATTACTTTGTATTGATCAGGGTTTTTAAGACCAAACTCCATGAGGTAAAGCAAGGCTTGACGCAGGGTCTCGATGGGATCTTGAGAAACTGACCTGATATGATCCAATTGAGCGGAAAAACGATCGAAGAACTCTTCACATATAGCGAAAAGCAAAGCGTCCTTGTCTTTAAAATAAAGATAGATGGTGGTCGCTGAATAGTCTATTTTTTCGGCGAGCCTGCGCATGGAGAATCTTTCGTATCCCTCATTTATAAAAAGTCCCCGGGCTGCATTGAGAATCTCCCGGCGAAATTCCTCTTTGTTTTTGGCGCGCTTTTCCTTAACACCCATCCAGCATTCCTTGCCATCGTTATTTATTGTTAACGATGTTATTTTAGCCTCCTTCTATTTTGTTTGTCAATCATGCCATGTTATTTTTGCCGATCATATTACCCACTTCAATCTTAACCCTATCGTTGCAAACCAAAGAAGTCTGGCATGCATAAAAAGCCCATATATGGCGGCAGTATCAGTTCTGATCACGGATATCGCGGACATAACTGCCGGTGTAATCCTCAATATGTGGCAAGACAGTCCGCATGTACGCGCAGGATATGGGTCTTTTTCTGCATGCCCGACCTCTTGTTAAATATTTTTGCTACTGCAAGGTTAAGAGACGCTATGGGGCCACAATCTCTTCTTCAATAGAACGACAGGGAAAAGGACAACTCTGAAATCCCGGAGTTCGGCTATGACAGAAGTGGCTTTACCTTGGCGAGAATTGTTCCAAGGGATGTCGTTGAAATGCGGTCTACAATTTTTATTTTTCGAGCCTGCCAGTCGATAGAGCGGACCTGATCAGCGAGGGCAACCCCTGCGGTCTTTTTTGCGCCGTCGAGGTTGACTTCAAAAGGGTACCCTTTGATCTTTGTGGTGATAGGACAGACAAGGCAGAGACCGGAGGCCTTATTGTATATGTCCGGCGACAGAACAACCGCAGGCCTGAATCCCGACTGTTCATGTCCTAATGTAGGGTTGAAGTTCAACATGATAACATCTCCCCGATCCGGTATCGCTTTCATCAAAGGAGTTCCTTTCCTACTGGCAGTCCGAAGTCAACTTCCCCATGCAGGTTCTGAGGTGTAATCCCTTTAACAAGCTCCTTTAATGAATACTCCTTTTTCCTTACAGGCTTGATGATAACCCCTTCATCTGCTTCATCAATCTCAACAGTGGAGTCCACATCGATTCCGGCCCTCTTGGCCAAAGATCGAGGGATCCTAACGCCGATACTATTGCCCCATTGGGCTGTCTTCGCAATCATATCTATACCTCCTTTTGACGCTCTTTTTAAAGATAGTATATCCGATGGATATACAAAACAACAAGCTCGAACAGGAACAATTAATCTCCTG
>JAKAGF010000028.1 GCA_021825805.1 Nitrospirota bacterium | reverse complement strand
GTAGATATCGCCCAGGTGCTCAAGGACGACAGGGTCGTCCTTTGTCGTCTGGGAAGCCCTCTTGATCAGTTCAAGCGCCTTCTCCAGCTTCCCCTGCTTGTAATAGACCCATCCGAGACTGTCGAGGATATAACCGTTATCCGGCCTTGCCTCCAGGGCCCGGCCGACGAGGGACTCCGCCTCTGTCAGGTGTATGCCCTTATCCGCATATGAATACCCGAGGTAATTGAGAGCGTCGGTGTTCTTGGGGTTAAGCTCGATAGCCTTCCTGAGCTCAGCCACCATCTCCTCGAACTTCCCGGTCTTCTCCATCACCACGGCGCGATTGAAATGCAGGTCATCGTTGTCGCTGAACCGGCCGAGTCCGCTGTCCAGCGCCTTCAACGCCTTCTCATACTCCTTCCTCTGGATATACGCGGTGGCAAGATATATATACACCTCCGCTTTATCCTTTTCAAACTCGAGTATCTCTTCGTACATCTTTATCGCATCTTCGTCACGCTTGAGCCGGGTATAGATAAAGGCGAGGTGCAGGAATGCGTTGATATTCTTGGGTTCAGCGGCAAGGATCGTCTTAAGCTCCGCCTCGGCATCCTCGTTCCGCTCCATCTCTTCGAGCACAAGGGCGAGGTAATATCGTATGGCATTGTTGTCCGGCTTCGCCTTCAGGGCGAACCTGAACTCCTCAAGCGCGCGCTGGCGCTGCCTATCCTCGAAATAAAGCAGCCCGAGCCGCACGTGCACGTCGATGTTTTCAGGCTGGCGTTTGCTCAGCTGCTGGAACTCATCTATGGCCTTGCCATACTCCTTCTGTTTGAGATAGACCTGGCCGAGCCGCTCCCTGGCTTCGCCGTTATGGGGGTTGAGTTGTATGGTCTTTTCATAATTCTCCGCCGCATCTTTCAGGTTCTCCCTCGTCTCGTTGATCAGGCCGAGCTTGAAGTAGGCGGTGTCTATGTCCGGCCTGATTTCCAGGGTCCGACGGATATACTCTTCCGCCCTCTCATAATCCTTCTTGTCGATATAGAGAGAACCAAGATAATCAAGGGCAACAAAGTCATCGGGGTCCTTTGTCACGATCTGATCGAATGTCTTCACAGCCTCATCGAGCTGGTCCTTGGCGTAATACAACCTTCCAAGGAAGAGGGCGGCGTCCCGGTCATCCGGGTCCAGTTCCAGGATCCTCTTGCTGACCTTGATCGAATCATCGAAACGCTTCTGCTCATAATAGATCTCACCGATAATCATCATTGCCGGCAGGTAGTCGGGCTTGTCCTTCACTATCGCCTCGGCCTCAGCCAGTGCTGCGCTCAGCTTGCCCGTGCGGTACAGGACCATGGCTGCCTGGGTCCTCAGGTAAGGGGATGCGGGATCAAACTCCAGGGCTTTTCGATAGTAATTTACGGCGTTTTCCCACTGGGAATTGATATAGGCGTCATAGCCGAGGATATAGTAGTAATCAGCCTCGCTGGAATGGGGAGGTGGGGCCGTCGTCTCAGCAACCCGCGCCTGTCTCGGGGCACAGGCGGACAGCATGACAAAGACCGCGCCGAACAGGGCCCATAGCGCATATGTCAAGCCGAAACTTCTCCTGCGAATGGATAACAAAAACATTTTTTATTATGACATAAAGAGGATGCCGGTACCAAGCTCTCGGCAATTTGGAATTACTCCGGATGCAGACAATCGAAAACCCTGGGATTCGAAAAGTTTCAAGCCAACATTATTGTGTATGAACAGACAATTATGTAGCAGCATGACCTTCTGTAAAGCAACAGCAAATCAGCCATATCCGAAGCATTTTTTAATGGCATGGATATTGCGAAACAAACTTTTGATATAGCCGTGGCATCGGAAATGTTGAATAACAAAAAAAGGACAGGAATCATGACAAGAAGACTCTTCGTCTCGGTTGCGTGTATTGTATGCCTTTGCACGTTTTCGGCAGGTAGTGCCCAAGCGGAAGCCAAGGGTATTATCGTATCAGCGGCTATAAGTCTTAAGAATGCTTTCGAGGAAATCGGAAAGCTCTATGAATCGAGCCATGAGGGCGCTAAAGTATCTTTCAATTTCGGAGCTTCAGGAGATCTTATGCTGCAGATAGAAGGCGGCGCTCCTGTTGATGTCTTTGCGCCGGCAGCTCAGAAAGACATGGACAAAGCCGAAAAGAAAGGGCTGATAGAGCCCGGCTCCAGAAAAGATTTTACGGCAAACGCCGTGGTGCTGGTAATCCCGGCAAAGTCGAAAAAGCTGATAAAGTCTTTCTCCGACCTTCCTTCCGGAGAAATAAAGAAGATCGCCATAGGGAATCCCAGGACAGTGCCTGCCGGCAGGTATGCAGAGGAGATATTCCGATACTGCAGAGTTTACGATGCGATCAAAGGCAAGCTTATTTTTGCTGAAAATGTGCGTCAGGCGCTGGATTATGTCGGTCGCGAAGAGGTCGATGCAGGGGTAATATATCTCTCTGATGCACGAATCAAAGCAACCGACGTTAAGGTTGCGGCTGTGGCCCCGTCGGGCAGTCATAAGCCTGTAATATATCCGATCTCGGTGATCAAGGGGACGAAACATCCGGATTTATCGAAGGAGTTCATAGCAGTCGTGACTTCTGAAGAAGGTCAGGCGATTCTCCGGAAATACGGATTCGGAACTGTAACGGGAAAGTAAAAAAAATGCTATGGGACAGGGGCTTTTGCGCCACTTGTCTGATAGCGGGAACCATTTGGCATGTTATGGAAAATTCCATTCTCTTTTCGATGAGGCTTTCGCTGCAGGTAGCGGCAGTTGCGACTATTTTTGTCGTTATTGCGGGCATTTGCGTTGCCTATGTCCTTGCTCGAAGTGATTTCAGGGGAAAGGAGTTAGTCGATATCCTGTTCACCTTACCCCTCGTGTTGCCTCCCACGGTAACCGGCTATTATCTCATCGTACTGTTCGGAAGGAACGGATTGATAGGGAAGCCGTTTTATGACTTGACCGGCCTTACGATCATGTTCACATGGTATGCGGCGGCTCTCGCGTCCTTTGTGGTTGCCCTCCCGCTCATGATCAAGACGACCAGGGCGGCCATCGAGTCGGTAGACAGGAATCTTATCAACGCCTCCTATACACTGGGTCATAACGAGTTCGAGACAACCATGAGCGTCATTCTTCCTCTGGCAAAAAGGGGGATCATCGCCGGAACCGTGCTCTCTTTCGCGCGGGCCATGGGAGAGTTCGGCGCAACCCTCATGCTTGCCGGCAACATTCCGGGGAAGACTGATACGATGCCGCTTGCAATCTACAGCATTGCGAGCAGCGGAGAGTGGTCGCAGGCCCACTCGATGGCGCTCATACTTACAGTGATGTCGGGGGTCTTTCTCTATCTCGCAAGCAGGTTTACAAAGAGGATCGTGTAAATGGGACTTGAAGTTTCTCTGAAAAAGAAGGTAAACGGCTTTTCCCTCGATGTCGCATGGAAGACCGAAAATGAGCTTGCCGTGCTCTTCGGATTCTCAGGGGCCGGGAAAACAATGACCTTGCAGATGATCGCAGGACTGATGAAGCCGGATGAGGGGATCGTGCGTCTGGACGAGAAAGTCTTCTTTTCCGGAAAGAAGGGCATTGATGTGCCACCCTATCAGCGTTCTTTCGGTTATGTGTTTCAGGACCTTGCCCTCTTCCCCCATATGACTGTCATGAAGAATATCCTCTATGGCGCAAAAAACATTCCGGAGCCTGAACGAAGGGCCAGGGCAGAGGGGATTATAAAGGCTTTTGGCCTTGACGGCCTCGAAGACAGGCTGCCTTCAGAGATTTCGGGCGGGCAGAAACAGCGGGTCGCATTTGCCAGAGCCCTTATAAAGCATCCTGACATGCTGCTGCTTGATGAACCATTCTCAGCCCTTGACTTTCCTCTCCGCCGTGAGATGGGACAGTTTCTGAAAAGGATCAGAAGAGATTTCAACATCCCGGTTGTTCTCATCACCCATGATCTCGGTGAAGCGACAATATTGGCCGACACAATGATTGTCTACACACATGGGAGCATCGCACAGGCAGGGTCGCCTGAGGAGATTTTCCGGAATCCCTCATGCGAGGAAGTTGCTCTTCTCATAGACAGGACGGACATTCGGTTCGGCAACTAATCAACCAATCCAAACGGCAGCGCTTGTCTATTGACTTTGCCGGGTCTTGCAAGTGTTATATAATATATTAACAGGCTAAAAATAGTATTTTCAAAAGACTGTCATGCCCGAGGACTTCAGTCGGGCATCCAGAGACTGGATTCCCGCTTACGAACCGCTGGAATGACGATGATATAGTGTACATTCTATTATGAGACCCTTGATAAGCGTGAAGGCTGGATTGATTTCGCAGTTTCGCCGGGCCATTATTCTCCTGGGCATCCTCTTCTTTGCTGCGTACGCACCCGCGCTCTCGGCCGAAGAAGTGGTGCGCATCGGGGGGACCGGAAGCGATCTGGGCGCCATGAAGATCATGGCCAAGGCCTTTGAGAGGTCGCACCCCGGCATAAAGATGAAGGTGCTGCCGAGCCTCGGCAGCGGCGGCGGCATAAAGGCTGTTGCCGAAGGGGCCATTGAGATCGGCCTCATCATCAGAAGGCTGACTGATGAGGAGTTGAAACTCGGATTGGCCCTTATCCATTACGCAAGGACACCCTTTGTATTTGCCGCCGGAAAAGATGTCAGGGTGGAGAATATGACCACCGCAGAGATAATCCAGATCCTTGACGGGACAAAAAGCGCATGGCCCGACGGCAGGCGCATCCGGCTGGTTCTTCGTCCTCCATCGGATTACGAGATGACAATCCTCAGAACGGTCTCTCCTGCGGTAAGCGGGGCGTTGGACAACGCGCTGGCCCGCAAAGGCATGTTGACCGCCCTGACCGCGCAGGATTGCGCTGATCTGCTCGCAACGACGCCGGGCTCCATGGGCTTTACAAACCTTGCCCTGATTCTCTCGGAGAAGCGGCCCCTGAAAATACTTTCATATAATGGCGTCGATCCGTCTGCCCGGAACCTTGCAAGCGGAAAGTACCCTATAGCGCATGATCTCTACTTTGTGATCAAGCCCCCTGCATCCGGGGCTGCCGCGGAGTTCATACGGTTTGTGCAGTCTCCAGCGGGCAGAAAGGTTCTTGAAGAAACAGGCCATGCGGCAGTGCCTGAAAAACAGTAGATAACACCATGCGGAAAACCTCGGTAAGCATCATCACCTGGCTCTCTGCGATCATCATCAGCGTAGTCGTGTTTGTGCCGCCGGCGGCGTATTTCATGGTCGCTTACAACTACGCGGCCGGCAGCCTCCAGACTGAAGCGGACATCAACGCGGACCTCATCTCTCCGTTTGTCAGCTCACACCCTGAATTCTGGAGATATCAGCAGGCAAGACTTGAAGGATACCTTGCGCGGCGGCCCGAGAGGCGCGAGCCGGAGATCCGCCGTATCATCGATGATCAGAACAGGGTCGCGGCAACAAGCGCCGATGCCCTTCGGGGCCCTGTCCTCACCCGGTCGGCAATGCTGTATGACGCAGGCTCCCCTGTCGCGAGACTCGAGATATCCCGTTCGCTGCGTCCCCTGATTCTGCAGACGTGCGTCATCGCCGTCCTGATGCTCCTGCTCGGCGCCGGGGCTTTTCTGGTTATCCGCATCATCCCGATCCGCGCCCTGAAGAAGGCGGAAGAATCTCTCGACAACACCAACGAGTTCCTCAAGAAAGTGATGGAGAGCACTACCAACGCCATCCTCGTGGTGGACACGGGCGGGTCCATCGTCCACATCAACGAACGGATATGCGAGATGAGCGGGCTGACCCCGTATGACCTTATCGGAAAGTCGTTTTACGCCCTTTTCACGCCCGAAACGCGGACAGCGGTGCAGGAGAACATCGAGAATATCGTGACGCACAGCCGGGCAGTATCCCGTTTCGACGCCCGGCTCATCGGAAAAGACAACCGCACACTCGTCGTTTCTCTGGGCGCGGCGCCCTTTTTCCACGGGGTGAAGATCACCGGATCAGTCGTGTCCATAGATGACGTCACCGAGCAGAAGCGCGTCGAGGAAGAACTCATGCGCGTCCAGAGAATCGAGTCCCTCGGCGTTCTCGCCGGCGGCATCGCCCATGACTTCAATAACCTTCTGACCGGGGTCCTCGGCAACATCGAGATGGCCCGTATGTTTCTGAAGCCCGAAGAAAAGGCATTCAAGCGGCTGGTCGAGGCTGAAAAGGCGTCCCTCCGGGCAAAGGACCTTACCCAGCAACTCCTCACCTTTTCGCGGGGAGGCGCGCCTGTCAGAAAGACACTGGCAATCATAGGTCTGCTCCGCGGTTCAGTCGAGTTCTCACTCAGGGGTTCGAATGTAACCTGCACGTTCTCGCTGCCGGACGACCTGTGGCCTGTTGATGCAGACGAAGGCCAGATAAACCAGGTCATCAATAACCTGGTCATCAATGCGGTCCAAGCTATGCCGGCGGGCGGCGTGATCGAGGTGAGCGGGGAGAATATTCCGGCGGGCAGGATCGAGGAGCCGGGACTGAATAAGGGCAGATACATAAAGATAACCGTGCGCGACTACGGCCAGGGTATACCCCTGGAGCATCTCAACAGGATATTCGACCCGTATTTCACGACCAAGAAAACGGGCAGCGGACTCGGCCTTACAACCGTCTTTTCGATCGTAAAGAAGCACGAAGGCTTTATACGCGTCGAGTCGAAACTGGGGAAAGGGACCGCATTTCACCTGTATCTTCCCGCCGCAGGGGCAGCGCCGCCCGCTGCGGCCGAGCATATCGAGGGCCGCCGCGGCAAAGGGAAGATACTCATCATGGACGATGAAGAGGTGATCAGGGACGTCTCCGGAGAGATGCTGAGGGAGATGGGATACGCTGTGGAGACCGCGCGCGACGGGGCCGAGGCGTTGAGCCTGTATCACACTGCAAAGGACTCGGGAAGGCCTTTTGACGCGGTCATCATGGACCTCACCGTAGCCGGCGGCATGGGAGGAAAACAGGCTGTGGAAGAACTGCTGGCAATGGACCCCTCGGCCCGCGCCGTCGTTTCGAGCGGCTACTCGAGCGACCCGGTAATGGCCGACTACCGGAAATACGGTTTTCGGGCGGTTGTGACCAAGCCCTACAAGATGGATGACCTCTGCCGGACAATCGAGCAGGTGATCTCGGGTTAGCCGCATCCCGCGGATGCGGACAGCGGAAGTCAGGCTGTTTTCGGGGTCCCTCAGCCTACGAGGTCGTCAAGGACGTTTTTCTGGATCGGCCCATAGGCTGTAAGGGAAAAGAGTTCCCTGCGGATGAGCCTGCGGGCAAGATCCATCACCTCTGCCATGTCTACCCGGTCGACTGACTGAATGATCTCATCCGGCGAGATGTACCTGCCGAAATAGATCTCCTGGCGGGCGATATTCTGCATGCGGCTGCTGGTGGACTCCAGCCCGAGGATGAGGTTCCCCTTCAGGTGCTTTTTCGACCGTTCGAGCTCCGTCTCCGTAAGGGTGTCCGGCAGAGCGAGCATTTCCGCCACAACCACTTCCGCCACTTCCCTGATCCTCTTCCTGCTCACTCCTGCATAAACGCCCCACAGCCCGGTATCGACATACGAAGAAGTAAAGGAATAGACCGAATAGGCGAGTCCCCTTTTTTCCCTGATCTCCTGGAAGAGGCGGGAACTGACGCCTGCCCCGAGGATAGTGTTCAGGAGGAAGAATGCGTACCGTTCCTCGCTCAACTGGGATATGGCGGGCACCCCGATGCAGATGTGGGCCTCCGACAGATCCTTGGTAAAGACCCTCACGTCCTGCCTGAAATCAGGGGCGCCGCCCTTCTGCGGCTCCGACCCGCGGCGAAGGCCGCCGAACCGTTTGTTCAGTATCCCTATAAGCCTCTCCGTGTCGAAATTGCCAGCGCAGGAGATGACGATGTCTCTTGTGCCGTAATACTTTTTGATATGCGCCATGATATCGTCCCTGGTGAAGGAGGCGATCGTCTCCCTCCGGCCGAGGATCGTCTGGCCGAGGCCGGTCTGCCCCCACACGGTCTGGTTGAAGAGGTCATGGATGTAGTCGTCGGGCGTGTCCTCGACCATCTTGATCTCTTCCTTGATGATCTTCTTCTCCTTCTCGATCTCCTCTTCGGGGAAGACCGAGTTGACGAAGACGTCGGCCAGCAGTTCCAGCCCCTTGTCGAGGTATTCATCAAGCACCTTGACGTAGAAGGCGGTGTTCTCGCGGGAGGTGAAGGCGTTGAGGTCGCCGCCTATGGTATCGATATCAACGGCGATGTCCTTGGTCGTCCGCTTGCGCGTGCCCTTGAAAAACATGTGCTCAAGGAAATGGGAGATCCCGTTCTTGTCAGGATGTTCGTTGCGCGACCCCACCTTGACCCAAACGCCGGCCGAGACCGAGCGGACGTTTCCGATGGGCTCCATGACTACTGGTATGCCGTTTTCGAGGTATTCCTTTATAAACATGACCCTGTCCCCTGAAATGAAAAAGGGGATTCAATCATCCCCTTGAAAACCGTGTCCTTGATCAACCGCTGTTCAGACGGCCTTGGAGCTCTGCTCCCGCAGGGCCTCTTTGCGGCTGAGGCGAATCCTTCCCATCTTGTCTATCTCGATCACCTTCACCATCACCTCGTCGCCCTCGTTCACCACGTCGTTCACCTTGGCGACCCGCTTGTCGTCAAGCTGGGAGATGTGGAGCAGGCCCTCGGTCCCCGGGATGATCTCCACAAAGGCGCCGAAGTCCATGATGCGCTTCACCTTGCCGAGATAGAGCTTGCCGAGCTCGGCCTCGGCAGTGATGTTGTTGATGATGTCGATCGCCTTCTGTGCGGCCGTGCCGTCGGATGCGGCGATGTTGATCAGGCCACTGTCGTCGATGTCGATCTTGACGCCGGTCTGTTCGATAATGCCCCGGATCACCTTGCCGCCGGAGCCGATGACGTCGCGGATCTTGTCCTGCTTGATATGCATGGTGTAGATCCTCGGCGCGTGCATCGAGAGGGACGGCCGGTGTTCTGCAAGGGTCTCGCGCATCTTCCCGAGGATGAACAGCCTTCCCTGCCGGGCCTGCTCCAGGGCCTGTTCCATAACCCCCCTCGGGATGCCGCCTATCTTCGTGTCCATCTGGAAGGCGCAGATGCCGTTCTCAGTTCCGGTGACCTTGAAGTCCATGTCTCCCAGGTGGTCTTCCAGTCCGAGGATGTCCGTCAGGACGACAAACCTGTCTCCCTCCTTGATAAGACCCATCGCGATGCCCGCCACCGGCGCCTTGATCGGCACGCCCGCGTCCATAAGGGCGAGGGTGCCGCCGCAGACCGTTGCCATGGAAGAAGAACCATTGGATTCGAGGATGTCCGACACGATCCTGACCGTGTAGGGAAAATCCGTTTTCGACGGGATTACCGCCTTGAGAGACCGCTCCGCCAGTATGCCGTGGCCGATCTCCCTCCTGCCGGGCGACCGGAGGGGCTTCACCTCTCCGACGCTGAAGGGCGGGAAGTTGTAGTGGAGCATGAACGTCTTCGAGGTCTCGCCTTCAAGCGCATCGATCCTCTGCTCGTCGTCCGAGGTGCCGAGCGTCACGACCGCAAGGCACTGCGTCTCTCCCCGGATGAACAGCGCGGAGCCATGCGTGCGGGGCAGTATCCCGACCTCCGAGGTGATCTGCCTGATCTGCCGGGGGTCTCTCCCGTCCGCCCTGACGTTGTCGTTCAGGATCATGTTCCTGACCAGCTGCTTCTCTATATCATGAAAGACAGCGGATATCTCCGCCGCGATTTTTTTCTCTTCAGTATCGAGTTCAGCGATGACGCCCGCCCTGATCTCATCAAGGGTCGCCTGCCGAAGCATTTTGTCAGGGATGGTGATGGCGCCCTTTATCTTGTCCAGCGCGCGCTCAGTCACCGTCTTTTTCAGCTCCTCATCGGTAACCGGCTCCGCCACGGTCCGCTTCGGTTTTCCGGCCTTTGCCCTGAATTCGTTCTGCAGGGAGCAGAGCCTCCTGATCTCCCTGTGGGCTATGTCAATAGCCTCGAGGAGGTCGGCCTCGCTCATCTCCTGCGCGCTTCCCTCGACCATCGCCACCGCTTCTTCAGTGCCGGCGACAACGAGGTTCAGATCGCATTCCTCCGTCTCCCGCAGATCGGGATTGATGATGAAGGACCCGGAGACCCTGCCGATCCTCACCGCGCCCACCGGACCCTTGAAGGGGATGTCCGAGATATGCAGCGCCGTTGAGGTGGCTATGATGCCGAGGATGTCGGCGATGTTCTCATCTCCATAAGAGAGCACATTGGCGATCCCCTGTGTCTCGCAGCTGAAACCCTTGGGGAAGAGCGGCCTGATCGGCCTGTCTATCAACCGTGATGTCAGGACCTCTTTTTCCGTGGGCCTCCCCTCGCGCTTGAAAAAACCTCCGGGGATCTTCCCGGCTGAATAGGCCTTTTCCTGGTAATCCATGGTCAACGGGAAAAAGTCTATGCCCTCCCGGGGGGTCTTGCTGCTGACTGCCGTGGCAAGAATAACGGTATCGCCGTACTGGGCGATCACCGACCCGTCGGCCTGCCGGGCTACCTTCCCGGTCTTGAGCGTGAGTTCCTTGCCGCGGACTTCAAGAGAAATCGTTTGTTCCATGTTCTCTACTTTCTGATGCCGAGTCTGCTGATTACCTTGTCGTACCGTTCTTTATTGACGGCCTTGAGGTAGTCGAGCAACTTCCTCCGCTGCCCGACAAGTTTTAACAGCCCCCGCCTCGAATGGTGGTCTTTCGCGTGGATTTTGAAATGTTCGGTAAGATATACGATCCTGTCGCTCAGAAGCGCTATCTGCACCTCCGGAGAACCGGTATCCTTGTCATGCGCCCGGTAATCGCTGATTATTTTTTCCTTGTTCCTGTCAGTAGTCACAACATCACCACCCTTCCTCAAAAAAATGTTGTCGTTAAGATTAGCACATGCTGTTATATTCTGTAAAGTTTTCGGGCCTTTCCGCCGCTCTGCTATCTCATCACAGCGCCCTCGCCGGCCGAACTGACCGACCGGGCGTACCGGGCCAGATACCCCTTGGTGATCTTCGGGGCAGGCCTTTTCCAGGCCTTGAGTCTCCGGGAAATCTCATCTTTCGGGACCGCAAGCTCCAGCCTTCTCCGCGGAATGTCCACTTTTATGATATCTCCGTTCCGGACGACGGCAAGGGGACCGCCCTCCATCGCCTCGGGCGAAATATGGCCGATGCAGGGGCCGCGTGTCCCTCCGGAAAACCTCCCGTCAGTAATGAGAGCGACGGATTCGCTCAGCCCCATGCCGGCGATCGCCGAGGTGGGCGAGAGCATCTCCCGCATGCCCGGCCCGCCCTTAGGGCCCTCATAGCGGATCACCACCACGTGGCCCGGCCGGACCTTTCCGCCGAGTATCGCCTTCATGGCATCCTCCTCGGCGTCAAAGACTATGGCAGCGCCTTCGATCTTCATCATGTTCTTAGTCACCGCGGACTGCTTCACCACCGCCCCGCCGGGCGCAAGGTTGCCCTTCAGGATGGCGATGCCACCCTGCTTATGGTGCGGTTTGTTCAGTGGGCGTATCACGTCCTCGTCATAGACCTCGGCGGCATCGGCTATGGAGAAGACCGTTTTCCCGCTCACCGTGATATTGTCGCGGATCTGTCCGCGGAGCCTCTTGAGCACAGCGGGGATGCCGCCTGCATTGTCCAGGTCCTCGAGGTAATTCTTTCCGCCCGGAAGCATGTCGGTGATATGCGGTGTCTTTACCGCCAGGCGGTCAAAGACCTCAAGGGGCAGATCGATCCCAGCGTCATGGGCGATGGCGGGTATATGGAGAACGGTATTGGTAGACCCGCCGAGCGCAAGGTCAACCATGATCGCGTTTTCGAACGCCTTGAGGTTCATGATCTTGCGGGGCGTGATATTCTTTATGACGAGCCGGGCGATCAGCCTGCCGCTCTCAAACGCTATCCTCCGCTTCTTCGAAGAAACCGCAAGGGCGGTCGCGCATCCGGGTATGCTCATGCCGAGGGCCTCGGTCACGCACGCCATGGTATTTGCGGTGTACATGCCCTGGCACGAGCCTGCCCCCGGACATGCGCACATCTCAAGCTCCGCCAGTTCGCCGGAACTGATGAGGCCCTTCCTGAACTTGCCTACAGCCTCGAAGGTGTCGCTGGTGAGGTTCAGCCTCCTGCCTTTAAAGCGGCCGGACATCATCGGCCCGGCGGTCACCACGATGGAGGGGATATTCAGCCTTCCCGCCGCCATGAGCATGCCCGGCGTTATCTTGTCGCAGTTGGTGAGAAGCACAAGGCCGTCGAGACGGTGGGCCTCTGCCACGGTCTCTATCATATCGGCTATGAGTTCTCTGGATGCAAGGGAGTAATGCATGCCGCCGTGGCCCATGGCGATGCCGTCACAGATACCGGGGACTCCGAAAAAGAAGGGATAACCCCCTCCCGTGTGCACGCCTTTTTCGATGAAACGCTCAAGGTCCCGCATGCCGATATGTCCGGGGATGAGGTCCGTAAAACTGGTGACAACGCCGATAAAGGGCTTGCCCATCTCGGACCTGGGAATGCCGGTGGCATACAGCAGGGCACGGTGGGGCAGACGCTCAATACCCTCTTTTATCGTTTTGCTGCGCATACATTTTCCCCCTTGGAGCGAGGGCGCAGTCAGGACGCCCCGCTTTTTGGCCAGGGGCCGCGGATACGTCCGCAGCCCTGATTCAGTCGTTTGTTATGCTATGCTGTGGTCCTTTTTGTATTCCCTGATGATATCGGCCATCTTGTCTTTCTTGGCGAGTTTCTGCTTCTGGACCTTCTTTCGCTCCATCTCTTCTTCCGCCGTGAGATAGACCTTCCTGTCGATATCCGCAAGAATACCCTCAAGGCTGTGATGCTCATCAACCAGTCTCCGGAACTCTTCGCTCTCTTTCTTCAGGGTCTCGACAATTTCTTGTTCTTTCAACTTTTCCTCCTTCTTGGGAAAAATTTCTTCAAAAACGCGGAAATACGCAGTTCAAGACCTTCGGCGTGCCTCGGTTTATGCAAAAGAACAGACTCGATGGATGATTCCTGGACAATACTCTGAAGTTTGGGCTCTCTGCGATCGGTCCTGTCATGCCTTAATAGCTATAGGATATACCTTTCGATCCCATTAATGCAATCCAAAAGTCTGCGTTTTCCCGGACTTGAAACCCCTATTTTTCGAGTATTTTCACCTTCATCTCGACCCGGTCATTCGGGTTATCGGCAGAGTCGCGCGGCTGGCTGACGATCTTGTCGACGACATCGAGGCCGGAGACCACTTCGCCGAAAACAGTATACTGCCGGTCGAGGAACAACGCGTCGGCAACACAGATGAAAAACTGAGAGCCGGCGCTGTCAGGATTGGCGGAACGGGCCATCGAAAGAATACCGCGCTTGTGGGATTTGTCGTTGAACTCAGCCTTGACCGTATAGCCGGGCCCTCCCATGCCGTGGCGTGACTTGTTGTGGTCTTTTGAATTGGGGTCCCCGCCCTGGATCATGAATCCGGGGATCACCCGATGAAACGTGGCGCCGTCAAAAAAACCCTTTTTGGCAAGCTCGATGAAGTTGCTGACATGGTTCGGTGCAACGTCGGGAAAGAATTTCAGTTCTATGGTCCCGAATTTCGTCTCAATAAGCGCTCTCGTCTCGGCCATCTTCTTTTTTTCCTCCTGTATGAATATTTTTTGCCGCATCTCGGCCGGCGCCGCTGCGGCGAACAAGATGATGATTGCAATTGCGGCGAGCATTGCCGGCACGACTTTCATTCTCCCCATCCTGCCTCCTTTATTCCTCTTGTCACGATATCTCCGAGGGCCGCGATGAACAGGGGAAACGTGTTCATGGATTCCACCCGCTCAAGCCGCATCCCGAGTCTCTTTGCCATGGATTTATATACTATATCAATCTCGTACAATGTTTCTATATGGTCTGAGACAAAACTGATCGGGACCACCAGAAGATTCCTGACGCCCTTTGATGCAAGCCCTGCGATCATCCGCTCGGTCGAGGGCTCAAGCCACTCCACCGGACCGCTCCGTGACTGATAGGCAAGGGACCAGGGAATATCCATCCGCCTGACCACCCCGGCGATGGTGGCGTTGATATGGTCGGCGTAGGGATCGCCCTCGTCGATAAACTTCTTCGGCAGGCTGTGGGCGCTGAAGAGGACGTGGACCTCTGACGCCCTGTCCGCAAACAGGCCAAGCCCCTTCCGTATCCGTTCCATCAGGGCATCTATGTAGAGGGGATGGTCGTGCCACGACAACACGGTATGGAGTTCAAGGGGAAGGCCTGCCGCGGCCTCACGCAGTCGTGAGACCGAGGAACCTGTGGTTGCAACGGAATACTGGGGGTAGAGCCCTATGGCGATGACCCTTCGTATCCCCTCATGCACGATCGCGGGGACGACATCCTCTATGAAGGGACGCCAGTACCTCATGCCGACAAATACCCTGAAGGAGGCATGCGCGGTCCCTTCTTCACCCCCATTGAGGGATTCCTCCAGGGCCCTGGCCTGGGCCGTTGTTATCTCAAGGATGGGGGACCTGCCGCCTATCTGCCGGTAGTAGCCCTCTGTCTTTTTATGGCGGAGGCTGGATATGAGATATGCAAGGGGCTTCTGCATGAATGACGGGCCGAGCCTGATGATCTCCCGGTCGGAAAAGAGGTTGTAGAGAAAAGGCCGGACCGCTTCGAGGGAATCCGGCCCCCCGAGGTTCAGCAGGAAAACCCCGATGGTCTTGTCTGTGTCGTCAGACATTCATCCGCCCCTCAGCAGTTCCGGCTGCGTATGGGGAATGAAAAGCGCGCCCTGCAGCACGGACATGAGTTCAGCATCCTCGTTCATCTCCCTGTAGGTTATCATTGCAGCCACCTTCGCCACCTCATCCAGGAGGCCCCTGTCCAGGAGCAGCAGCTCAGCGCCGCTGAGAGAGGAATTACCTATCAGGACGAACCTCTCCCGCGGGATGTCCGGCAGCATGCCGATATTCACGGCGCTTTCCGGATCAATGCCGCAGCCGAGGGCGCCTGCCACGTAGATTTTCCTGATGTCGCGGAAGGTGAGGCCGACTGACTTCACGAATACGTACAGGAAGGAAAACATCGCCGCCTTGGAGAGGAGGAAGTTCCTGATCTCCGGCTCGCTGATGGCGAGGCCGTCCTTTCCGTTGCCGTAGATCACATATCGCCGCTTTCCGTCTTGTTCGAGAAATCCCTCTCCCTTTCCCGTAAACTTCCCCGACTGATCGATAAGCCCGGCTGAAAACATCTCTGAGATGAGATCGATGAGCCCTGAGCCGCAGATGCCGGTCGGTTCACCGTCGTTTATTACATCAAGGTCGATCCCCAGGCCGGCGCGGCCTATGCGCACCTTCGAGATCGTCCCTGGGTCCGCCTTTTTTCCGATGCCCGCTACGCCGCCTTCCAGGGCAGGTCCGGCCGCCCCTGCGCCTGACATGATCCAGTCCCTGCAGCCCAGGGTAATCTCTACGTTGGTGCCGACGTCGATGAAGAGGACCGGCTCTTCCTCCCGGTGTATGCCGGCATGGAGGATGCCGCTTATGATATCCCCGCCTACATAGCTTCCCGCGTTGGGAAAGACATAGACGAGCGCCTCGCCGTTGACATTGAGCCCTGCCTCGCGGCCGGTGGTGAATACGGGGCCGTTGACAGCGGGCACATACGGGCTCACGGGGATGTTATCAACGCTGAGTCCGAGGAAGAAATGAGACATGATCGTATTGCCGGCAACCGAGACCGCGGCAATATCCTCAGCAGCCAGATGATTTCCGGCGCAGAGAGTATCGATCAACCTGTTGACGCCCAAGCGAAGGCCCCTGACAAGCTCCTCCGCCTCGCCCATCATGGACCGCTGGACCCTGGTCAGCACGTCTGCTCCAAAAGGGAGTTGGGGGTTCTCGCCGCTGCGCTGATCCAGCCTGCTGCCGCTCAGAAGATCAAAGAGAGACGCCTCGATGTTCGTTGAGCCTATATCCAGGGCAAGGCCATAAACCTTCTCCCTGCTGATGTCGATAACCCGCACTCCGTCTTCCGTCTGTCCAAGGACGACAGTCAGCTCAAAGCCTTTCCCGCGCAGCTCATCCGGCAGCCGCCTCATGACGGAAAGGGGGAATGAGACGCGTGGATATCCGGCCTGCTGCAATGCCTTCCGGAGGCGATCCATGTCCGCGGTCTTGTCTGACGAGGAGGGAGGGTCCAGACGGAGGGTCCGCAGCCAGGCCAGAGGCCTATGATTCATAGAGGACCTTCCCCATGTCCGACACCTCGTAGCCACCGAGCTCCTCTACGGACCTTCTGAACTCAGAGTCGTTCCGGATGATCTGAAGAAGGGCTGCCATGGCGTCAAGGCCGAGGTATTCCGTTGGTATCGCCAGATCATACCGCTCCCTGGCAACCGGCACAAAATCCAGGTCAAGGGCATGCGCGGCAGCCAGGATACCCATCCCCGTATCAGCCATGCCCGTGAGCACGGCGGAGGCGACGCCCATATGCGTATACTCTTCACGCTCATATCCCCTGACTGACGCCGGAGATATCCCCATCTCCCGGAGATGCCGGTCAGTGAGGAGACGCGTCCCTGCGCCCGCCTGTCGGTTGATAAAGACGATGTCATCGCGCGTCAGGTCCCTGAAGCTCTCCATACCTTTGGGATTGCCCTTCGGAACAATGAACCCCTGCTCCCGGTAGACGAGGTTCATGAGTGTTATCTTCCTGTCTCCGAGTATACGCCGCAGATACGGGACATTGTATTCGCCAGTTTCTTCGTCGAGGAGGTGGGTCCCCGCCATGTGAGCCTCCCCCTTCTTTAAGGCGATGAGTCCGCCCAGGGAGCCGACGTGAGCCGAAGAAAACGAATATTGAGGATGCCGCTTCTTCAGGATGTTCGCAAGAAGGTCGAGGGCATTGTCATGGCTGCCGATGCAGACAACGGTATGCTCAATCTCCTCTTTCCCCCGCAGCATCTCCACCTGCACCTCAGCGCCCGCGCCATATCCCTCCGACATCGCCGGTATCCTCACAAAGCCATCAGCCCTGACAAGGGACATGAGCACCCCGGCGCCGCGGCTCACGGGCGTTGCGATGAGGTGCTCCCCCACCCTTCCCACCTTCACCCTCAGGAACTCCTCCTGTCCCAGGTTCGAGGCTGCCTGGCGGGAAAGACGGGCAATAAGGCGCTCAGGGGCAGGCGCTTCGAGACCCTGCAGACGGTAAACGAGGTCTCTGGCAAAAAGGCGGAAGGTTATGTACGCGGAGACAGGGTATCCCGGAATGCCAAGCACCGGCTTGTTCCCGACCCAGCCGAGTATCACCGGCTTGCCCGGCTTTATGTTTATGCCGTGGAGGATCACCTCTCCCAGTTCCGCAACAGCCCGCGAGGTGAAGTCTTCAGACCCTGCCGACGACCCGGCATTGACGACCACAAGGTCAGCCTGCCCGCAGCCGGAAAGAAGAGCCTCTTTCAACTCCTTGATATCGTCCTTCACCGGCGAGAACCGTCTCGCCACGCCTCCCCATTCGCTGACGAGCCCTGAGAGTATCCTCGAATTGTATTCGATGATGTCGCCCTTCCTGAGCGGCGTGCCGGGTTCGACCAGTTCCGTGCCCGTGGGTATGATCGCCACGACCGGCCGGCGGCGGACACGAATATCAACATGGCCGCCGGATATGATCGCGCCGATGTCCACCGGCCGCACCCGGTGATTCTCAGGCAGGATGAGTTCCGTTGCTACGATATCCTCTCCGATCACCCTCACATGCTGCCACGGAGAGGCTGGCTGAATGATCTCAATGAACTCGGGACCCCCGGAATCCGGCTTTGCCGCGTTCACGTCTTCGATCATGATAACCGCATTGAAGTTGTCAGGCAGCGGATCGCCGGTGTCCACATAGACTGCAGCCTCGCCCTTGGCGAGCCTTTTTGGCGTTGTCTCGGAGGCGCCGAAGGTATCGACAAAACGGACAGCGTAACCGTCCATGGCAGAGGCGTGGTAAAAAGGCGCTGAGACGCGCGCCATGACCGCCTCGGCCGTCACCCTTCCGAGCGCATCCGAGGCAGGGACACTCTCGGCCTCAAGCGGTCCGACGCCGGCAGAGGTCATCCGCTCCTGCCAGAGCTTCAGGGCCTGCTCAAGGGGCGTATTTTCTATATAGATGCCTTTCTTCATATGTCAGCCTAAAACGTATTCAGCATGATAGTCAGGTGTATTATCGGAAAATTCAGGGGGGGAAATCAATACACAAACAACGGACCGCAGGCAGTAAGAAAGACCTTTTTCTCCGCACCTGCCGCCTGCCCTGCCTGCCTGGCAGCCAGGGGATACCGACATACCGAGGCCGTCTTACCGTCCCTCCCGCGTAATGAACCACTCTATATCCGCGGACATGACAACAACATCCGCCTCGTCAACAACTTCGACGGAAACGCTGAACAGGGCGCGGCCTTTGACCTGAAGATCAGACCTGACGTCATCTATTGCCCCGGCCTTGGCGCAGGCCCGCGCTGATACGCGACCCATGGCCGGCCTGCGAAACTTGGATTGCAGCCGCCGCACCACTGTCAGATAACCATCGCCATTGCCCAGATGCTTCAGGATAAATGCCCCGCTTCCAGCCTCGGCAACGGCGAGCAGGGCGCTTGCATGGACAGTGCCAAGGTGGTTGGCGTAGTGAGGAGCCGCGGGAAGTGAGACGAGGAAACCGCTGTCAGGAGGCAGCGCCTCCATCCCGATAAAACGGTTGAACGGCAGGGCCGTCACATCATTGTAAACATCCCCTTTGATTTCCCCTTGTGCCATGGTTTGGACTATAGCCCACAGTGAAGGTCCTTGTCAACGGAGATGGAGGAAAAAAGGTGAAAGACCGGAAGGAGAACCAGCTCAGCCGAACTTCCGCAGATCAGCGCCCTCGCAGATCTCGGTCCGGTTGCGGCCGTTCGTCTTCGCCCGGTATAGAGCAAAGTCAGAGCAGCGGGCCAGCTTGTCCTCGGAATCAAGAAATGGATCAGGAAGCCCCGCTATGCCGAGGCTGATCGTCATCGTCTCGCGGAGACCCTGGAAGGAAGTTGCCGCGACTGCTTCCCTGATACGCTCGGCACTGACCCTGGCGCTCTGCCGCTCGGTGTTCGGCAAGACGACCATGAACTCCTCTCCGCCGAAACGGGCGGCGGTATCCACCTCGCGGAGACTGTTTACAATGACGGTCGCAACCTCCTTGAGCACATAGTCGCCGGTCTGGTGGCCGTAGTTGTCGTTGATCCGTTTAAAGTGGTCGATATCCAGCATGAGGAGGGACATCGGCGTAGCGTAGCGTTTTGACCTCTCGAACTCCTTGGTGAGGACATCATAGAGCCGACGCCTGTTATAAAGGCCCGTGAGGGCATCGGTGATCGCCATATACTCGACCTTGCCGAGGAGTTCCTCCAGTTGCTTATTCTTCATGCGCAGCTCATCCTGAAGCGCCTTGGTCCTGAGGGACGCGTAGATACGGGCGTTCAGCTCGAGCTCGTTGTAGGGCTTGGGCAGGTAATCGTCCGCTCCTATCTGCAGCCCGGAGATCTTGTCTGCCAGTTCTTTCTTGATGGTCAGCATTATCACCGGGATCCCCTTGGTGCTCTCCTCCAGCTTCAGCCACCGGCAGACCTCATAACCGTCGAGTCCCGGCAGGATCACATCGAGGAGGATAATGTCAGGCCTTGATATCTTGACCGTCTTGATAGCGTTTACGCCGTCCTGGGCAAGCGTCACATCATACCCCGACCTCAGCAGAATCTCCTTCGTCGCTTCGGCCTGAAGCGGGTCGTCTTCTACGAGCAAAACTTTGGCCTTTGACAAGCTACCTCTCCCTTAAAATGATTACACAGGATACCAGCTTACAAAAAGATATGCAAGTTCCAGGACCCTGCCGCCGGCAGGGGGGATCAGCACTTTCAGAGGTTGCTGGCAACGATCCGCGCAACGTCTTCGGACGCCAGATGGCAATAGACAAGCAGGTTTTTCCTGTTGATCTTCGCCTCGGCCTTCGCCTTGGCGGCATGGCAGACCTTTCTGAGGATATCAAAACGCCTGCCGTAATAGAGAGAGGGAAAGATGTCGTTGATATCCGCGTCCCTGAAGGGCGCGAGTTCAGCGTCAGCCACCGACGCCCTCTTCATCAGGGAGAATACCTCCTGATG